>CATLZI010000008.1 GCA_950063125.1 uncultured Porticoccus sp.
GCAGTCCGTTCACATCCGAATTCCAGGAGAGCATATAATCGGTATTGGCAAACCCGGCAAACACCTCCTGGAGATAGCCGGAGGGTACAACAATTTGCGTGGCTCGGTTCAGGGTTGGCCTGATCCACCGAAAAGACTGCTCGAAATAACTGCCCGCTTCCCCCCCTCGGTAATTCACGATAACCGGGGTACTTTTCAACCATGCCAGCCAGACCACGGGCGTGGAAAACAGTTGCCATGACCAACCGGAATTGGCCATCAGGTGGATAACATCGACTTTGCCAGCCATTTTCCAGACGGCCACCAGATAGGGTACCAGACGGAACAGTGCGCGAACGCCCCTGAGTTTTTCCACTGACTGTGGACGGTAGGGCCGATTGGTCTGCACCAGGCAAACCTCTACGCCTTCTTCTCTGAACAACTTGACCAGCTGACTGGTCTGGGTGGCCATACCACCTGCCGGAGGGGGCAGAGGACCCACCACCCCCAGACGCAATGTTTTTCCTGGCTGAGCCGTCATCCTAAAAGATCGCCATAAACCTGCCGATATCGGCTGACGCTGTTGGCCCAGTTGCGCTCTTCCTCCACGTAACTGCGACCATTGCTGCGCATGGCAGGCCATCGTTGCCGGTCATCGAGCAATCCGATGACGGTGCGAGCCAATGATGTAGCACTGCCGGCGGTAAACAGGCAGCCATTTTCGCCTTCTCGAATAAGCTCCCGGTGGCCGCCTACATCCGAAGCGATCACCAACTTACCCTGAGCCATGGCTTCCAGTGGCTTCAAGGGCGTTACCAGATCTGTCAGTCGCATACTAAGCCGCGGGTAGACGAAGATGTCGACCAGGTTGTAATAATTCTGCACATCGGTATGGGGAACCCGGCCTGTCATGATCACCTCATCCTGCAACCCCATCTCATCAATCTTTGCCTTGATCAGTGACGTCTGTGGGCCGCCGCCTACCAGTAACAGACGCAAATTGGGACAGCTGGCAATCATTTCCGGCATCGCTTCAAGCAATAGCGGGATTCCCTCATAGGCATAAAATGAGCCGATAAACCCCAGCACCGTTTTATCTTCCAGACCCAGTGTCGCCAGCAATGCGGGATCGGCCTCGGCCTCCACACTGAAGTGCTCAATGTCCACCGCATTGGGGATGACGGTAACCTTCGACGGCTCTATGCCGCGACGGACAATATCGTCTCGCAGCCCCTGACAGATCGTGGTGACGGCATCGGCGCGACGAAAAACATGGCTTTCCATGCCATGGGTCAACCGGTAGCGAACACCCAACTCTCTGCTGGTACCGTGATCAACGGCGGCGTCCTCCCAGAAAGCGCGGCATTCATAAACCAGTGGCAGGCCAAACTTTTTATTCGCCTGCAATGCTGCCAGACCATTTAACGCCGGGGAGTGGGCATGGAGGATATCCGGCTTCTCCGTTTCGATGACCTCGGCAATACGTTTTGCCAACGTCTGTATCACCTGCCACTGGTTGAGTATCGGCAACCGTGACAGCAAACCGCTCTCGGCCGGGGTCCGGTAAAAACGAAGTCCGTCGACCTCCTCATACGGCACCGAGGAACCGGGATGCTTTAAACCGGTGACATGAACCGTGTCCCAGCCGAGCGCACGCTGTTGCCTGAGAATATTGCGGGTGCGGAAGGTATAACCACTTTGCAGGGGAATCGAGTGGTCGAGAATATGGAGGATACGCATGGCAATCTATAGCTCGAATTGATCGTGTTTGGTGGTGGCTTCAAACATCAGTAACGACCATAAAACAGCACTGTGGTCACGGCGACCGGAGAGGTGCTGGTCGACCAGCTCTTCCAGATAGGGCTGATTAAACAGTCCTGTTTTAGCCAGGTTTCCGCCGGTAATTGTACGCCGCAACCTGTCCCGGAGCGGCCCGCGAAACCATTTTGACAGCGGTACGCCAAAACCCATTTTGTCACGGTAAAGCACATCATCGGGCAAGTGCGGCTCAAGGGATTTTTTGAGAATGTATTTGCCTTCCTGTCCTTTCAGTTTGATATTGGAGGGCAGACCGGAAACCCACTCCATAAGCTTGTGGTCCAGCAGTGGAACCCTGACTTCCAGCGCATGGGCCATGCTGGCACGATCCACTTTGGTAAGAATATCCCCCACCAGATAGGTTTTCATGTCGAGGTACTGAATCAGCGACAGGGGGTCATCGGTGGGAGCGCGTGCGGCATGGTGATGAAAGGTATCCACCGCACGATAGCCCGCCAGCTGGCTTTTCATTTTCTCGCTGAACAGTTTTTCCCGTTGATCGTCCTTGGCCAGTGAAACCGAGTGAAAATACGCTTCGACGGAATTGCGCGCCAAAGACTGAAAAGTGCTCTTCGCACGAAACACCCTGGGCGCCCAGTCCGCTTTTGGATAAAGACGGCCCAATGTGCCAAACAGCGGTTTGCGCAGCCCAAGTGGCAGCCGCGATCGCAGCTTTTCCTCGTTCATGTGCCAACGATAGCGGCGATACCCGGCAAAGCCCTCGTCACCGCCATCACCGGACAGGGCCACGGTTACCTGCTGCTTGGCCAGCTGGCAAACCCGGTAGGTGGGGATCGCCGAACTGTCTGCGTAGGGTTCATCGTAGAGGTCGGCGAGAATATCCAGCAGGTCGAAATCGTCACTACTGACAGTGCGCTCGAAGTGATTGGTCTGATAGCGGGTGGCTACTTGCTGGGCAAATTCTGTCTCATTGAATTGCTTGACATCAAAACCGATGGCACAGGTGTTGACCGGTTTATCCTGCAATCCGGCCATCATTGCCACCACGGCACTGGAATCCACACCACCCGACAGAAACGCCCCCAATGGCACCTCGGCCTCCATGCGCACCTCCACCGCTTCCCGCATCCGCACCAGCAGTTCTTCCTGCACCTCAGATTCCGAGCCTGCCTGGACCGGTGTAAAGGGGATATCCCAATATTCGTGAGCCTCCGGCACCGGTTCACCCCGGCGCAGCAGCAGGGTATGCCCGGGTGGAAGCTTGAAGACATCGCGATAAATGGTTTTTGGCTCGGGGATGTAGCCAAAGGCAAAGTAATCTTCTACCGCCTGCACATTCAGCGAACGCGGCAGGTCCGGGTGAGCTTTGAGCACCTTGAGTTCGGAGCCAAACACCAGTTGCCCGTCGGGCAGGATGGAATAGAACAGCGGCTTGATACCAAACCGATCCCGGGCGAGAAAAACCGATTCTGCCCGACGATCATAGACAGCAAAGGCAAACATGCCGCGAAAGTGGTCCACACAACGCTCTCCCCATTCCTGCCAGGCATAGAGGATAACCTCCGTGTCACAACGGGTACGAAAGTGGTAGCCCTTTTCCCTGAGCTGCTCGGACAAGGTGTGAAAATTGTAAATTTCGCCGTTAAAGACGACGCAGAGATTACCATCTTCACTGAACATGGGCTGTTGCCCGGAGGACAGATCGATGATCGACAGGCGGCGATGGGCCAGTGCAACACCCGGCTCAAGATGCTGGCCACCCTCATCGGGGCCGCGATGAAACTGAGTCTGGTTCATCGCACCAATCAAGTCACCATCAAAATCCCGATGGCCCGTTAAATCAAAAATTCCCGCAATACCACACATGCATTAATTGCCCTGAGTTCTGTTGCTATTCAATGGCGCACTATCCATACCCAGCAGGGTGTCGTAAACAGCCAGGTAATCCGCCACTGTCTTCTCCCAGTTAAACGTTGTCCTCACCAGAGCCAGCCCCTTTTCACCCATGGACTGCCGGAGGGCGGGATCGTCTATCAGCTCAGCCACAGCGTCTGCCATAGCCACTACATTATTTACCGGCACCAACCTGCCGTTAACGCCCTCTTCTATCAGCTCTACATTGCCACCCACACTGGTGGCAATGACCGGCAAGCCAGAAGCCATCGCCTCCAACAGGGTATTGGAAATACCCTCTGCGAGGGATGGCAGGATGAAGATATCCATCAATTGCATCAATACCGGGACATCATTCCTGTCACCGGAAAACCACACCACATCGGAAATACCAAGCTGTTTTACCCGGTCAACCAGTTGCAGTTTGAGCGGGCCATCACCCACCAGAACCAACCGCAGTGTTCCCCGCAGTATCGGCCTCTTTGTGAACAGATAGCCAACCGCCTCAATAAGCAGCTGCTGGTTTTTTACCTTGGCGAGCCGCCCGACAGTACCGACCACAACGGCGTTCTCTGGCAACAATCCCGGAGGGGCCAGATCACCCAGCTGCGCATCGTCCTGTCGGGGTGAGAATTTTCCTGCATCGACACCATTGTAGATCTGCCGCAATTTTTTCTCGGGAATAGCTACCGTATGCTTCAACCATTGCAGCAGGTCCCGGCTAACCGCGATATAGCGGTGCACAAAAGGCTGCATTGCTTTGCGTAACAGATTATATTTTTTATTGGTGCCATCGAGGTCGTGAATATCTCGCCCGTGCTCACCGTGTACACGTTTGATACCGGGCATCAACAGCGTGACTAACTGCATCTCCAGACTGGCCAAATTGCGGGTATGAACAACGTCGGGCCGCAGGGTCCGAAGGGTTTTCCATAAATCCCAAAAAACACGGAAATTCTGACCAGCGGGTTTATGCAGCTGGATAACCTGCACACCCGGTAAAGTAATCCGCTTGGCAAAATCATCTGCATTTGTCAGACAAATAATCACATGCCGGTAACGGTCTGGCGGTGTCCGGTTAATGATGTTGATCAGGCCGTTTTCCAGACCGCCGGTGCCCAGGGCATAAATGATATGCGCCACAAGAGGAGTGGTTTTCACGGTTTTTTTGCCCCGGAAAATTCCTGGTCGAGTGATTTTTCCAGTTCCGGCAACATCGGATGGATGAACCTTTGCAGCATTTCTTCAGCAACGGCAATCTGTGCGCTCTCGCCCGGGAAATCTATCGGTGCCGCGAGGGTGATGATGGCGCCATCCCGCCTGTTTTCCAGCAACCGGGCGCTCAGTTCATAGAACTTGGCCACATAGTCATTGGCCGTGTATTGGTCGCCAATGCGATACCACCGCCAAACCAGCAGATTTTGACCGGGTCCTTTCACCACCGCGGATAAAACCCCGGTTGTTTTACCGTTGAGGTCCACGGATTCCCCTCCCATGGGAAACACTCGCCAGTCGCGAACATCGCGATTAAACAGGCGGTTCTGACCACTGATCAGTTCCGCACCCCGCTCCTGTCGCAGATACTGGGAAATGTCGAGCATGACAGCGGGCTGCCCGTCAGCGTCATTCTGGTTCTGATACACGTAAAACTGCTTTATATGACTATCGTTGCCCCGGTGCTGGGGATACCAGTCCCAGAACATACCAGCACTCAGGGTAAACTCGCCGAGGCGCTCTGGCGCAAACTCGGCGGCAGCCGACCTGGTCTCCCCGCCCTGATTCAATGCAAAGACCCAGGCGGGCCAGATAGCCGCGATGGCCAATGTGGCGAAAACCGCAAGAATAACAGCGGAGCCCGGTAAACATGATCGTTCACTAGACTTGGTCTCAGACGTGCTGCCGGAGTGTGCGGGTAACTGATCGGGGTCGCTCCATTTGGCCCCAATCACAAATAAAATCAGCATAACAAGCCCAAAGAAAACCCAGCCATAAATCAGGTGATCAACGCCGACCGCCAGCTCCATGCCGCTGAGATGGCCAATCATGACAATCATGTAGGCGCGCAGTCCGTTGGCAATGATCGGCACAATGGTCGCGACCAGGATAAACGCCAGTCTTTTTTTCATGCTTGAGTAGTTGATATAGGCAAACAGGCAGCCCAGGGTCACCGATGCAATCAGATAGCGAATGCCGCTGCAGGCCTCCACGACTGACCAGTTCCCAGAGGGCAGCGCGATAAACATGCCCTCGCGATAAACGGGGATTCCGCTAAGTTTTACCAAAGCAACGGTTACCGTTGCAGTGTATTCCATCAGCGGAGGAACCAGCTCCTCCCCCATGGGTACTGCAAAAAATAGAAACGCCAGCGGAAAAATCAGTGCTTTGGAGATATCTGTCCCCATAACCGTCAAAAACGCGGCGACGACCATGGTGATCAGCGCGAACTGCTGAACAACCTGAACATCCACCAGATTACCCAGCATCCAGAGAAATCCGCCGGCAGCCAGGGGAATCAGCGCTAAAAATTGGGGGGTGGGCCGCAGGTTCTGCAGAAAAGCCCTGCGCCGCCAGATCAGCCAGGTGACAATAGGCAGGATCAGAAAACCGTGGGTATAGGTTTCAGCCCGGTACCAGGTGGACACCATCGACCATGTGGTTTCATAAAAAAGCCCAAAAAATACTGCCAGCAGACCAACAAAAAAAACGGGGACAAACAGTTGCTCACAGAGGGCGAGCGGCGATTGCGGGGCATTGCCCAATGACGGTTCAGACTTCATGGTCCGTACCTCCACTCACCGAACCTCTGCCGTATTCCAGCCAGCTGGTGACGTTGGGCAGGTTGTCGTCCCAACTGAAATCACGGGTGACTTTTTCGCGGGCCGTCTTGCCGATTGAGGAAAACTGACCGGCCAGGACCTGCTCCACCAATGCCCCCAAGGCCGCTTCATCATCAGCCACCAATACGTCCTGACCATGTTCGGCTGCGATGCCCTCCAATGCCTGCGGGGTGACAATGACCGGCTTGGCCATGGCCATAGCTTCCAGCACCTTGTTCTGTATTCCCCTGGCAACTCTCATCGGTGCGACTGCAGCCCCGGCAAATTTCAGATAGGGGCGGACGTCCAGTACCCGACCGGTGACACAAACCCCGGAGATTTTCTCCAGAGACTGAACGGTTTCGGTAGGATTGCTGCCGACGATATACAACTTCAGACTGCTATCAACTTTTTTGAGACTCGGGAACACTTGCTCGGCAAACCAGCAGACTGCATCCTCGTTGGGCCAATAATCCATCGCACCGGTAAAAACCAGGACTTTGTCCTGAGGACTGTATGGCGTCACCAGATCAGTGTCCGGCGAAAAGTAATCCACGTTCACGCCATTATTGTAAAAGCCGGTTTTACTGGCCACTTCGGGGGCGAGCCTCTGGAACATGCCCGCTTCGGCAGAAGAGACAAACAGACTGGCATCAAAATCAGCCGCCACATGACGCTCGTAAGCCAGTAACCGCTTTGCCTCCCGGCGATAAATCCAGCTCATTGGCCAGCGCTTTCTCGCCGAATACTGTCGCCACTTATCGGAATCAATGTCCACGAAATCAATCAGCTTCCGCTCAATGGGCAGCTCTGTGCCGGAAACATATTGCGCCATGGCGGCGGAGTAAATGACGGCTCGCTGAATACCCTGTTCAGTGGTGACACTGCGAGTCCAGCGGGCCAGCGCGGCACTGAAAAAATAAGGCAGGGTCAACGGTTCACCGGTTATCAGTCCAAACAGACTTTTCAGCCGGGCCCTGCGCTGATTCAGCCTGACAAAGCAACAATCCTCACAATATTCCCGAACCTGCTCCCGATATTGCCAGTCTTCGGCATCATCGATAAAAGCGCCAAGGTACACACGATAATGCTCGCTCAAATATTTGAGCAAGTGAAACGAGCGAATCTTGTCGCCTTTGTTGGGGGGGAAAGGGATCCGGTGAGATAGAAATAACAATGCTGGCTTCATGCTAGACAAATTCCTAACCCAGGTTTTTTGCCAGTAGTGGCCCAACGGTATTGGCCAGAGGCAATGGCAGTTTTTTCCATGCCCTGATGAAGTACTGATACTTTGGGTTGAGGGGATTTATATCCGGAACACTGTCCGCCCCAACCAGGTAATATTCATAATACAGCTGCTCAGGGGTAAATCCCCAGTGCTGCTTGAAGCGGTAGGGACCCGTGCCCTCTTTGCTGCGACCAAAATCAAACACCTGTATACCCTGCTCAGCTGAACGACGCATCAACTCCCAATACATGAAATCGTTGACGCCCTTGATTTCCCTCGCCTCGGCAATACTACCCCCATAGTAGGGCAGCACTTCATCTCTGAAGTAAAAACTTACTACACCCGCCACATCGCGCCCTTCATGGGTAATCATCAGGGTGTCGACGTCATCGCCAAATACTTCCCGGAGAAGCGAAAAGTAGTTTTTGGAGAAAACCGGTGTGCCGAGATTTCTGACGCTTTCTGCGTAAATTCGATAAATTCGCTCCCAGTCCTGTCCCGGCTCACTCACCAGGCCATTCTTGATTCCCTTGCGAATCATGGTCCGCTGCTTGCTGGGGATCGCCTGCATGTTGACCTCGGGATCCCGATCAATGGAGCGGCGAAAGGTCGCATAAATACTCTTTGTCGGCCAGTTTTCGGCAGAACGGTGCTGGTTCCGCAACTCCAGCGCATCCACATGAAGTGCCTGGGCGAGATCGCAGGCGGCAGTTCTCAGTGCTGCGGCAACTTCGTCGGTGTCGGCAACGATACCGCCGTAGACACAAAATGGCGTAGATACCAGATTGTTGCCAAACAGCAGGCTTTTATTGTGTGCCAGCGGCAGTATGCCGACTATTTCTCCCTCGCGCTCGGCATAGAGAAAATAGGGCTGGTGGCCGAAGGCTCGCTGCAGAACCGTTTTCCAGCCGGCCCTGTGAAAGAATGTTGCCGCTGGCGTTTTTAAAACATATTCGTCCCATTGGGATAAATCTGCGTCAGACAGCTGATGAATCGCAAGCGCCATGCAAACCCCACTGATCATTGCCGGTTTGTTTTTGTTGGAAGCCTTTCAGGAACACCTCATCAACTCGCCCCCACAAAAAGTCATCGGCAAGCTGCTCCAGTCGATGATGGACTTTATGCAAATTCAAATAGTGCCGGAACCTGGCTTTACTGCTGGCGTTTGGCACACGCGGCTGCTCCGGGTCAATTTCCCAGGGGTGAAAGTAGAAAATACAGGGTTGATGCTCTTTCCGGTTCACGCGATTGATCGCCCACCGGGTGAAACTGTAGGGAAATAAACGAAACCAGCCACCGCCACCACAGTTAATGTTGCGCCCAGCCACCGGAATAGTGGTAATAGGAATCTCCAACAACCTGTTACTGGCCGCCGGAAAAGCAAACCGGGGGGCTCCCGGTATGCCGTAATGGTCATGTCTGATGGGTACGATACTGGAACTGTACTGATAGCCAGCGTCGGCGAGACAATCCAGTGCCCAGAGATTTTCCTTGCGGATGGAATAGCTGGCGGCACGGTAGCCGACCACGGGCTGGCCCGAGATATCTTCAAGCAACTGGCGTGTTCGAGTAATGTCCTGGGTAAAGGTTTGCTGGTTTTGGTGGGTCACCCGAATATGTTCCCAGCCGTGGCTGGCAAGCTCGTGCCCCTGGTCGACAATCTCCCTGACCATAGCGGGGTAACGCTCAGCCACACAACCCAGTGTGAAGAAGGTTGCCTTGATGCTCTTTCGCTCAAACAGGGCCAGGATTCGCTCCATATTGGCCTCTATGCGACAGGGCATCTCATGCCATTGTTGTTTATTAATACAACCCTCGAAGGCGGAGACGTGGTAGTAATCCTCCACATCGACCGACATGGCATTGCGGATAGGGCTTGTGTGATTCACTACCGGCTCCCGTTGGACCAGAGAGCAATTGTCTCCACGATTCTCTCTGCCGCCTGGCCATCCCAAAGCTCGGGGATACAACCTGATTTTCCACCGGTACGGAGAATATCTGCGACACAGGCATGGATTGCCTGAGGATCTGTACCGACAATGGTATTGGTCCCCTGCTCTACTGTAATGGGCCTCTCGGTATTTTCACGAAGGGTGACACAGGGAACGCCCAGCGCTGTCGTTTCCTCCTGAATTCCTCCGGAATCGGTGAGCACCAGGCGAGCGTCTTTCATCATGCCCAGCATCTCGAGATAGCCTAACGGGCCTGTCATGTGTAGTGCCGAGGAGGCAATCATTGGCTCCAGTCCGGCATCGATGATGCGTTGTCGGGTCCGGGGGTGGACGGGAAAGACCAGCGGGATGTCCCGGCTGATGTCTGCCAACACGCTGAGCAGACTCTGCAGGACCTCGGGGTGATCCACATTGGCAGGACGGTGCAATGTCACCAGGCCATAACCTTTGGTGAGATCTACCCTTGTGCCATTTTTTTTCAACCCGGAAGTGGTCGCCATTGCCGGTATCGCCTGTGCCAGGTTATAACGCAGCGTGTCGATCATCACATTTCCGGCAAAATGAATACAATCCGGATTAATACCCTCGCGCAGAAGGTTGTCCGCGGCCGATTTTTCCGTGGTAAACAGCAATTCCGAAATCTGGTCCGTCAATACCCGGTTGATCTCCTCGGGCATGGTGCGATCCCCACTGCGCAGCCCTGCTTCCACATGAATCACCGGAATACCCTTTTTGACGGCGACCAGCGCACAGGCAATGGTGGAATTCACATCGCCCACCACCAGTACTGCATGGGGCCGCTGCTCATCAAGGACCGGCTCAAAACGTTTCATGATGTCTGCCGTTTGTGTGGCATGGGTGCCGGACCCCACCTCGAGATCAATATCGGGCTCGGGGATATGCAACTGCTCGAAGAAGGTTGTCTTCATGGTGGCATCGTAGTGTTGCCCGGTATGAACCAGCTTGCCAGAAAGGCCCGATTGCGGGTGATTTAGCACTCGCATAATCGGTGCTATTTTCATGAAGTTTGGTCTTGCACCTACGACACAGAGGATCTGTGGAGGCTGTGGCTTCCTGACCATATGAAATATCCTAAAAATCTATTGTCAGGCCCAGGTTTAACCGGTTTTCTTTATAGTCACGTCCAAAACCGTCTGCGTCCCTGTCAGAAAAACTGTAGCCAAGCGTTACAGTGGTCTTGGGACCCAGCTGACGATCAAGGCTCAGATAAAACCTGGTAATTTCCGACTCTGAAGTGGCCCGGTTTTCTCTTTCATCCAGACTCAATCTTGAGGTAACACTGATTTTTGAAGACAGTTTTCGATTAAACCGAATACCCGTGGAAGTAAATTTTGCGTCACTGTCGATGTCCTCTCGGAGCTGCTTTGACTCCCGAACAAAGAAGGTCAGATCGCTGCGCTTGCCTTTCAGGGTTAGCGAAGCATCAAACAACTCATTAACAAAAACACCCTGATCTCGGAAAGTGAGGTTATCTGTCAGAAAGAGTGGTTCTCCGGTAATTGGATCAATCAGGTCTCCAAACGGGTCTTCCGTCGGGAACAGACTGGCAGCACGCCTCTCTGATCGGGTATCAGTGACACTGCGATTGTAGTTGACGGTAAGAGACGTCCGGCGCGTGGTGTGGGTAAACTTGAAGCGGGGAGTATCACCAAAAAAATGTTTTCCGTAGCCGACGTCAAATGTTGTTCGTCTATTCGGGGTCCATACCAGGCCCACATCCCAGAAGTCACCATCAGTATTGTCGTCATCGAAAGTCTGGAAGTTATTCCACTCCTGGCCCAAAGTACCATTTACCTGCCACTTTTGATCAAGGGCATAGCCCAGCCTGACACTGGCTGTAGAGCGCTCATTATCCCCGTCCTGATTCATGAAGCCATCGCCATCAAATTCCGTTTTCTGATGATCGGCACGCAGGGTCCAACTCAGGGGGCCAAAATCCGGACCGCTATTAAGCGTCACCACAGACATTTTTCGGACACTGTCGGAAAGCTCATCGCCCTTGTTGATCTGATCATCATAGGTATAGCGCACCTGAAGATCGGCAAACCGCGCAAAGCGATGCACAAGATAGGGACTTATACTGTAATCGTAGGTGGTTGTAACGTTGTCGGATCTGTTCAGTTGAGTGCTGCCAGAAGCGGCGAAAGGGTCGATAAGCGTCTGATTGGAATAGATATCACCTTCAACAAAAAAGAAATCCTCAAGTAACTCAACGGCGCCATCACCACGCACCCTGGGATTAAAGGAGTCTGCGCCACCACCTACATTGTTAAACTCAAAGGCACCAACCAAAGACATTTCAGCGCGTCTTCCTTTACCTTCAAGTTCGATGGTAGGTCTTACTACGCTAATAAATTTGCTCTTCTTGTTGTCATCGTCCAGTTCGACATTGTCCGTGTAAATTTCACCAAAAGTAATGCTCCCCTTGCTTTTCCATTCGCCGGCATTCAGCGAATATGGCACAGCCAATATCACGACCATGGCAATAGGTGCCAAGCGACTGATTTTACATAGGGAAACCCGCGTGCTGTTATTCATACAGGTCGCCACCTATCCTTGTTCGACCTGCCCCATAACTGTGCCCATACCCATAACCATAGCCATGGGTATAATTGTCCCAAGGGTATCTTACGGCCTTGTTGAGTAGCATCCCGATAATTTTATCGTCACTGATCCGGCTAACCGCTTGCTTCACAACATCCGGTGAGACTTTTTCCGCTTCAACCACAAATACGATTTGCCCCATGCAGTCGGCCAGCACTGCTGCCTCACTCGTCTGAAGGAACGGTGGAGAATCGAAAATAATAACCCGGTCCGGATAACGCGCTGACAACTCTGCCATCAATTGCTTCATCCGCTCACTGGCAAGTAGCTCTGTGGCTCGTTCGTGAGCAACCCCCACAGGGATAATGCGCACATTGGGAAGGTCGGTGTTTAGCAGTACATCTTCGATGCCGATATTTTCATCTTCCAGAACATCAATAAGCCCTGGCGTATCATCGGGAATACCCAATAAGTTTCCCGCAGAGGCCTTTGCCATGTCTGCATCCACGAATAAAACTGTTTTATCCTTTTCTATGGAGATACTCAGCATCAGATTAATGGCTGAAAACGTTTTTCCTTCTCCCTCAAAGGAGCTCGTCACCATAATCAGGTTGGCATGGTCCGCGCCCTTAGCCATATTGGTATCGATGTTTTGCAATAACGGTCGTTTGATCGCCCGGTATTCCTCTGCGATATAACTCCTAGGCTTATAGGGAGAGACGAAACCCCTCGCTTCCAACTCTTTGATGGGCAGAACAATACTTTTATTTTCAGATTGGCTTGCTGAGGGCGCAGCGTCTGCCGACGACTCAACCGTTTTGTCAAAAAAAACCTGGCTGTCCGGCTCTGAGGTGAGGTTGCCCCCCACATCAGGTGAGCTTGATGAGGGAGCTGCCGAGTCGTGGTTCTGACTCTTCTTCCCCAGCTTTTCAACTGCTTTTTCAATTGTGCTCATAGGGTTTCCGGATGATAACCAAACAATTCACATCGCTCTCCAAGTGAGCGCTGCATGGAAGAAATCTCACCGATCTCATGTCAATGCCAACTCTTCAAGGAAAGTGACACCGGCATAGACAGCGACCAGTGACAACAGCAATACAACAAACAGTATTTTGTTCATCTTTGCCATTCGCTGCTGCGCAGGCGTGGGAATGTGCATCACGCAGCCCAGTACGGGCAACCCGGTAACCATGGTTAACCTGCGCCGGTCAGAGATGACCGGTCTCAGCAATGACAGAAGTAATGCCAACCCCGCACCTACGCCCAGGGAAGCCACCAGAACACCGGTATTAAGTAGTATTTTATTGGGCTTGTTGGGCCTCAAGGGAACAAACGGTGGATCGATCACTTTAAACACCAGGTCATTTGCCTGCTGCTCGACATCCTCGGATATGCGGGCGGATTCCCTGCGCTCCAGAAGTCCGGTGTGCTGCTGGGAGAGAACTTCATAGTCGCGGGTCAGCTGAACCAGCTCGGCCTCAACCAAGGGTATTTTGTCCACCATACTGTTGAGCTTATCAACACGGCGTTGATACTCGGCCACACGAACATTCAACTCGGCAACTTTGGCTTCCGCCTCCGCCAGCATCGAACGCATTTGCTGATAAACAGGGCTGGTGTTCATGCCCGACAAATCGGATGCTTCCCCGGTTGCCAATTTCGCAAGCTCCGACTCTCGCTCCTGCTCAAGGCTTTCGAGAAGGTTGTTGATCTGCACAACTTCGGGATGTCGATCAGTATATTTGGATAGCAACTCATCCAGTCGGGCTTTCAGTGAACTAATGCGACCATCAATGGATGAGCTCTGCTCACTGGCGCCGCTAGCCAGAAAGACCGGCTGTTCTCCAGCCAATTGACGTTTTAACTCATCGCGCCGGTTTTGCATCTCACTACGCTGCAAACGCGCCTCACTCAATTGCTGCTGGCTCGCCACCAGACGCTGATAATAGCCGCCACCTTCACCTGGCAGATTACCCGCGTGCCTTTGCTTGAAGTCAGCCAGCGCAGATTCGGCCTCAACCAGACGTTTTTCATACTCGGCTATTTGCTTATCAAGGAAGGTTTGTGCTGAATTCGAGTCGCCACGCTTTTCATTGACTGCGCTTTCAATAAATACAGTGATTAGTGCCTGTACAACTTTCCGGGCAAGATCACGGTCCTCATGATAGAAAGACACAGAATAGAGGGATGAATTGCGCCGATCGCCAGATAGCGATACCGCTCTCCGGATATTGCTGAAAAGCTTTTCCTTCTCTCTTTCTGTCTGGGCGCGCAGGTCCATATCAGTCATTCTGAGTAGCTTTTCGAGATTTGGTCGACTAAGCAATGTTCTACTCATCAGCTCTACGCGCTGATCAATATCCGGCTGTATTACCAATCCCCTCAACAAAGGCCGCAGGATGGTATTGGTGTCGACATGAATCCTGGCTGTGGCCATGTACTGATCGGGCACCTGAGATACCGAAAACCACCCAACGACACCAACCAGCCAGGCAATAACCAATGCCGCCCATCTGAAACGCCAAAGGCCCGACAGATAGCTGAATAGCATCGCCAACATTTCTTGCATAGCTGATCTTCCTTAAGTTTCCGGGTTACGTCGTGGCAACGACTTAGAACCAAGCCTCAGGGATAATCACTATATCTCCGGGAAAGAGGGCAAGATTTGTCGAAATATCCCCATCATTGAGCAGATCATCCAGGCGAAGCTTATACGTGCTTTGATCACCACCAAAGCTTCTGATCAACACAGCCTTGTTGCCAGCGGCAAACTCCGTCAGGCCACCGACTTCCACCATCAAATCAAGCAGCGTCATATGTTTTCTGAAGGGAATACTTGTCGGCTCTGCAGCTTCACCAACCACTCTGACCTGCTGAGAGGGGACGCCGACAAAGTCGTCAACGATGACACTGACAACAGCACTCTTGACATATTCCGAGTAGGCCTCCTCGATATCCCGGGCAAGCTCCGAGGGCGTTTTCCCGCTTGCCTCGATGTTTTCAACCAACCGGGTGCTGATTTTCCCATCAGGACGTACTTTGACACCGTTGATTGTCAGCTCTTCGTTACCCCAGACGAAGACTTCCATACTATCCCCGGGACCGATTACATAGGTATAGTCGGCCGGCATTGTACGCAGGTCATCGGGCACCTCGGTGTGGGTTGATGACGAGCAACCGGAAAGAGCCACTAGAGCCAGACTGAGACCAATCACAGATGAAGTTCTTGATACGTAAGAAATAAGACCAGACACGATTCAGCTCCTCCCTTGAGTGCTTCAAATATAAATCCCGGCTGAGTGTAGCATGCACATAAAACCGATGACTAGCAGCGGGCTTCAGGCCACGCCACCCCAGCCCGTGACGGGATTTAAACAGAAGCTCCGCTTTATGGACGAATCATTTAGACGAACGGCCGGTTGCGTGGCTTGACCTGCAAAATATACTCGGCCCTAGTCCTAATTAACTGGTACCATTCCCCGATAAGGCTGGGTTCTGCTCCGCAACAAACAATTAAGGCTAACTATTTGTAGTGTAAGGGCTTACCAACCACCGTCAGCCATATACTGCAAATTTCCGGCATAGGATTTCCTGCTATTGGCGGGCACAGCCTGTGATGATTCCGGCTGCAGATACTGATAGACCGGCCCAACGGGTATCCATCAAAAGCAACTGGCTTCTCCAATCAGAAGCCAAACCTACCTTATGGAAGGGGTTTATTACAGGCAATGAAAAAGACGAATTTTCGCGACTTGTCCTCAGGTTATAAGGTGCTCGTAATCGTCGAGCTTTCCGTATATTTCGGTTCGGTATTTTTTGCCATCCTTGCCAATAATTTCTTTGGCTGGTCCCAACAAAGCAACCTCGAAACAAATATAGTTGCCGCCTACTCTCTTGTTTTTGCTCTTTTCATTTTGCTCACATCCCTTTCCCTAGGGCTATACAATCCCAGAATGCGAGAAAATTATCGCAATGTATTTCGCAGGCTCGTGCTTGCCGTCGCACTCGGCTCTGCCGAGTTTGCGATTCTCTTTATGCTTATCAACACGAAGCCTTTCACTGCCGAGGTTGTACTCACGGCAGCGGGCATAGGGCTGATTCTTACCAGTCTTATCAGGCATACACTCAACCGTTTCGATTTGCTTGGCTTTAACAAGATCAACGTACTGATACTTGGATCTGGAGAACGAGCATCGATCGTTGAGAGACGGATGAGACGTGCTGTTGACCGCCACGGCTTTACCCTCAAGGGGTTTGTGGTGATGGAGGGTGACTTGCCCGATGGCATTAAACAGGAGCGACGCATCAACCTTGAAAAAGGTGCACTTCTGTCATTTGTTATCGAACACAACATTGACGAAATTGTTGTTGCCAGTGACGAGAGAAGAGCCAACCTGCCTGTTGATGAGCTGTTTGCCTGCAAGATTCGTGGCGTTAATGTTATTGATATTCTGGATTTCATCGAACGGGAAACGGGACAAATTGCGGTCAACCTCATCTATCCCAGCTGGATCATTTATTCCAATGGTTTCGCCTCAATCCACTACCTGAGAAATTCGGTAGACTGGCTCTTCAATGCATCAATCGCCATTCTACTATTACTCCTCACCTGGCCAATTATGCTCATCACTGCCCTGGTGATTAAAATTGAAGATGGCATCAAGGCACCCATTTTTTATCGCCAGGAGAGGGTAGGACTCGACGGCAAGGTCTTCAAAATTATCAAATTCCGAAGTATGCGCACTGATGCCGAAAGCAACGGAGCCGTCTGGGCCAAAGTCAACGACACCAGAATAACCCGCATAGGAAATTTTATTCGAAAATGCCGAATCGACGAATTACCACAAATCTACAATGTGCTGTGCGGAGAAATGGGCTTTGTCGGCCCCAGGCCGGAAAGGCCCGAGTTTGTTCAGGGGCTGATTCGCAGCATCCCCTACTACAACGAAAGGCACAATGTTAAACCCGGTTTAACCGGATGGGCGCAGCTTAAATATCCTTATGGAGCAACAGACGAAGACGCCATGGAAAAGCTGAAGTACGACCTCTACTACGTCAAGCACCGCAGCTTCCTGCTCGACCTTAACATTCTTATCAGAACCGTTGAGGTTGTTCTTTTTGGCAAGGGCCGGTAATCACCCCCTATTATCGCACCTTGTAACGCCCTGCCACCTAGGAACGAATATTGTACTTTTCGAGAAAGTTATAGAGCGTTGGTCTGGTCACCCCCAACATTTTGGCTGCTTCCGAGACATTATCCCCGGCATTCAGCAACGCCCTCTGAATAGCACCTTTTTCAGCTTTTTCTCTGATTTCTCTCAGGTTAAAGGGTGCAGCCTCTTCGCCGGCTGGCGACAGCTCGAGGTCCTCCAAGGTTATATGGGTGCCTTCGGCCATGATAATGGCCCGTTTGATTCGACTTTCCAGCTCACGGACATTGCCGGGCCAGTCGTAAGATTCGATCGCCTGAGCTGCCTGTTTGTCAAAACCCCGTAACGATTTGCCAGATTCTTTGCTGAAACGTGCCAAAAACGCCTTTGCCAGCAGCAGGGCATCCCCTTCGCGATCTTTCAACAGTGGTATCTGGATGGTGATTTCGCTCACCCTGTAATAAAGATCCTCGCGAAACTTGCCCTCCTCTATGTACTTGGCCAGATCCTGATGCGTGGCACATATAATCCTCACATCTATGGGGATTTCCGTCCTGCCCCCTACTCTTTCAATGACTCTTTCCTGAAGAAAACGCAATAATTTGGACTGCAACTCCAATGGCAAGTCGCCAATTTCATCGAGAAACAGGGTACCCCCATCGGCATATTCTATTTTCCCCTGTGTCTGTTTGACCGCACCCGTGAAGGCACCTTTCTCATGGCCGAACAGCTCACTCTCCAATAGGTTGTCCGGTATCGCAGCACAGTTGATTGCGACCATTTTCTGGTCTGCCCTGGCACTCAGCTCGTGCAATGCCCGGGCAATAACCTCTTTGCCAGTGCCACTGGCACCCAACAGTAAGGTCGTGATATCGGAGGGCGCCACTTTCTCCACCGTGCGACAGACTTTCAGCATTTCCGGGCTGGCAGTAACGACCCCCCGCAATGGCGATTCCAGGCTCTGCTCCTGAAGTCGGCGGTTTTCAGATTCCAGCTCATAAACACGGTAAGCCCGATCGACAATCAGCGTGAGAATATCCGGATCCACCGGCTTTTGGTAAAAATCGTAGGCCCCAAGACCAATTGCCTTGACCGCATTGGATCTATCATTGTCACCCGTTACCACAATCACTTTTGTTTGCGGCGAAATCACCAGAATTTCACTCAGTGTGGCAAGCCCTTCTGTTACGCCACCGGGATCAGGCGGCAGCCCCAGATCAAGCAATACCACCCATGGCTGATGACGGCGCAACTGAGCTATGGCGCTCTCACGATCACCGGTTATAACCACATCATAGTCATCAAAACACCAGCGCAGCTGACTTTGCAGCCCAGTATCGTCTTCGACTACAAGTAATGATCTGTTCGTTTCTTTCACGACTGACTTCCTTCATTTTCGGTACTTGCTTCGCC
>CATLZI010000009.1 GCA_950063125.1 uncultured Porticoccus sp.
GGACCTGATGGTCAACGGTACCCTGATTGCAAGGGGTGAAGTGGTGGTGGTCGATGGGCAGTTTGGCCTGCGACTGGTTGACATCGTCAGTCCATCCGAACGGTTGAAAAAACTCAAGTGAGGATTGCCATTATGCCGCTGCGGTCTCTACTGCTTTCAGTGGTTGCCGTGGTCGTTCCTGTTCATACCCTGGCAGCAGCCACATCGACGAATCCGGGCGGGCTTTTCAGTGGTGGCTACCTGTTGCAAGTGATCGGTTCACTGCTGCTGGTCTTCGGGTGTATTTTCGGACTGCTTTTCCTTTTGAAAAAACTGAACGGTGTGTCCATGGGCCACCATACGCCAGTCAGGGTGATCGGTTCCACGCGGGTGGGTACCAGAGAAAAAGTGCTGCTGTTGCAGGCAGGGGAACAGCAGTTATTGATCGGTGTGGCACCGGGTGGTGTGAGTACGCTGCATGTGTTTGAGGAACCGGTGGTTTCAGCGGACCAGTCAAAAAACCGGGATTTTGGTGCACTTCTCGGTCGAGTGTTGCCCACGGAGAACCACCGATGAAACCCTGCCTGAGATGGCTGTTACTGGGACTGCTATGTGTCCCTGGTCTGGCCTTCGCGGATGCGACCATTCCTTTGCTGTCCGTAGAACCAGCTGCGGGTGGCGGCAGCAATTACTCGGTCAGCCTGCAAATCCTGTTGTTGATGACGCTGCTGAGTCTGTTGCCGGCAGCGTTGATCACCATGACATCTTTTACCCGGGTGCTTGTGGTACTGGCCATCCTGCGTCAGGCACTCGGCACTGCCCAGACCCCTTCCAATCAGATTTTGCTGGGGCTCGCACTGTTCCTCAGCCTTTTCATCATGTCACCCGTACTTGAACAGGCATACGACACCGGGCTAAAGCCCTACATGGAGGAGAGTATCGGCTTTGAGGAAGCGCTGGAAAATGCCAAACAACCCTTTCGTGAATTTATGCTCAACCAGACCCGCGAAGCGGATCTGGTGATGTTTGCCGAACTGGGTGGCTATGGGGGGTTTATTGATGAGGATGATATCCCGATGAAAGTTCTGCTGCCGTCGTTTCTTACCAGCGAGCTGAAGACCGCTTTCCAGATAGGCTTCCTGATTTTCATACCCTTTCTCGTGATCGACCTGGTGGTGGCCAGTGTACTGATGTCGTTGGGGATGATGATGTTGTCCCCCATGCTGATTTCATTGCCTTTCAAAATAATGCTGTTTGTCTTGATTGACGGCTGGTCTCTTATTGTCGGGACCCTGGCCGCCAGTTTTGTTACCTGACGGAGAAATGTTCACATGACACCTGAAGCTGTGCTGGATGTCGGCCAGAGCGCCCTGATCGTGACCATGCTGCTGGCCGCGCCGTTATTGTTGTCGGCCCTGGCTGTGGGTCTGCTGATCGGGGTGTTTCAGGCGGCCACCCAAATTCAGGAAATGACACTGAGCTTTATTCCGAAGCTGATTGTGGTGGCAGTAGCACTGTTTGTTGGCGGACCCTGGATGCTGCGTATATTGACGGAGTTTTCCCTGCGTCTGTTTCAAGACATACCCGGCATGGTGGGTTAGTCGCCTTGCTGTTTTCTGCAGACCAACTGATGGCGTGGACGCAGTCCTATTGCTGGCCATTTTTGCGAATCACTGCGCTGCTGCTGGCCGCGCCAATTTTCGGGGCTTCCACGTTTCCTGTCAGGGCCAGAATTCTCCTGGCTGTACTGGTGACAGCGCTGTTGGCGCCGTCGTTGCCGGCGCTGCCGGCAATCGATCCTTTGAGTCCTGCCGGTTTGATTGTGGCATCGCAACAACTGGTGGTGGGTCTCGCCATGGGCTTCCTGGTTCAGATGCTTTTTGCTGCAGTGGTGATTGCCGGTCAGACGCTGGCGGTCACCATGGGACTGGGTTTCGCCATGGCTGTCGATCCGCAGAATGGTGTCCAGGTACCGGTGTTGAGCCAGCTCTATCTGATTCTTGCGACGCTGATTTTTCTTGCGATCGACGGTCACCTGATTTTGCTGGCCATTCTGGCAGACAGTTTCGTGCTTTTGCCGGTGGGTTGGTCCGGGTGGGATTCTGAAATTGCCCTGAATCTGGTGCTGTGGGCCAGCCAGATGTTTTTGAGTTCATTGCTGTTGGCACTGCCAACCCTGATAGCCTTGCTGCTGATTAATCTGGCCTTTGGTGTGATTACGCGCGCTGCCCCACAATTAAATATTTTTGCAGTCGGTTTTCCCGTCACCATTATGGCGGGGTTCGTATTTATTCTGCTGTCGATGCCGGCAATATTTTCACTGTTGATCGACATGTTTGATAGCGGACTTGCTCATGCTTTCGAATTGTTTCGCTAGGTAGGTATGGCAGAAGATCAGCAGGCATCACAGGAGCGCACCGAACAGCCGACGGAACGGCGCAAGCAGGAGTCTCGAAAAAAAGGCCAGGTTCCCCGATCCCGTGAGCTGAATACCATGCTGTCGCTGTTGGTGGGCGCCATCGCCATGTTGATAATGGGGTCTGCATTGACGAGCGAGTTTGCATTGTTAGTTGAACAGTCGCTCAGCTTTGATCGTGCAACGGCCTTTAACACATCGATGATCACAGTGCGTTTCGGCGATCTGATGATGTCTTCACTAATGGTTTTGGTGCCTTTTTTCGGCGTGACGGTGATCGGCGCTTTTGCCGGTCCTTTGCTGATGGGTGGCTGGTCGTTCAGTGTTTCGGCAATGGCCTTCAAGTTTGAAAAACTGGATCCCGTCAAAGGTATTGGACGGCTGTTTTCCGCGAAAGGTTTGATGGAGCTGGTGAAGACGCTGTTTAAGTTTTTCCTGGTGATTGGTGCGACTGTTTTTCTCTTTTATCAGTACAGTGAAGAAATTCTGTTATTAGCCAGCCGTCCTCCAGCTCTGGCGATGAGTGAAAGTATATCGTTGCTGTTATGGAGTCTGATTTTACTCAGTTTCAGCCTGATTTTTATAGTGGTTCTCGACGTGCCATTTTCCCTGTGGGACCACAACAGGCAACTGAAAATGACGCGCCAGGAAGTGCGTGATGAGATGAAGGAAACTGACGGTAAACCCGAGGTGAAAAGTCGTATCCGTTCCCTGCAGCGTGAAATTTCCCAGGGACGAATGATGCAGGATGTGCCCAAAGCCGATGTGGTGATTACCAACCCGACCCATTTCTCGGTGGCCCTGAAATACGATAGTCGACCGGGAGCGGCGCCAATGGTGGTGGCAAAAGGCCGGGACCTGGTGGCTTTCAGGATCCGCACTCTCGCCGGGGAGGTTGATGTGCCTATCTTCTCTGCGCCCCCGTTGGCGCGCGCCCTCTATGCCAGCACCGATATTGGTCAGGAGATTCCGCAGAATCTGTACCTCGCTGTGGCCAGGGTGCTGGCTTATGTCTATCAACTGAAACGGGCGCCCAGCACCGAGTATGTGGCCCCGCCGGAAGACTTGTGGATTCCGGATGAATACCGGGATCAAATTAGCGAGGATCAGATAGACGATCATGAATAAAATGACCAATACCACGGCATCCGATAGCGGCTTCAGCTTCTCTTCCCTGGCCGGTCTGGGGACCCCCGTGCTGCTGTTCATGATGCTGGTAATGATGGTATTACCATTACCAGCGTTTGCGCTGGATCTGCTGTTTACCTTCAACATTGCGCTGGCCATCATTGTCCTGCTGGCTTCGGTTTACTCCCGACGGCCTCTCGACTTTGCCGTCTTTCCCACGGTTCTATTGATTGCCACATTATTGCGACTGGCGTTGAACGTCGCTTCAACCCGGGTTGTTCTACTGGAAGGCCACGAGGGTACGGGTGCTGCCGGCAAAGTGATTCAGGCCTTTGGGGAGTTTGTGGTTGGCGGTAGCTATGCCGTAGGCCTGGTTGTCTTTGCCATTCTGGTCATTATCAATTTTGTTGTGGTTACCAAGGGCGCCGGTCGAATCTCGGAAGTGACCGCCAGGTTTACCCTGGATGCCATGCCCGGCAAGCAGATGGCCATTGACGCAGATCTGAATGCGGGGCTGATCACCCAGGACCAGGCATTACTTCGTCGTCAGGAGGTCTCTCAGGAGTCGGACTTTTATGGTGCCATGGACGGTGCCAGCAAGTTCGTGCGCGGGGATGCGGTGGCGGGCATTCTGATTCTGTTTATCAATATTATTGGCGGCTTTTCCGTGGGGGTGCTGCAACACGATCTCAGCGCCGGCGAGGCGGCCCACAATTATGTTCTGCTCACCATTGGTGATGGACTGGTAGCACAGATCCCGTCACTGCTGCTGTCCACTGCTGCGGCCATTATTGTCACCCGTGTGTCCAGTTCGCAGGATATGGGCGAGGAAGTATTAACCCAGTTATTCAGCAACACCAGAGTGCTGTTTGTGACTGCTGCACTGATCGGCACCATGGGGCTGGTGCCGGGGATGCCCAACCTGGTCTTTCTGGGACTGGCCGGCTTGCTTGGCGCACTGGCCTATATGCAATTACAGCGGCAGAAAGTTGAATTGCTTCCTATAGAGCCCGCTCCTGCTGAAAAGCCTGCCGAGTCGCGGGACCTCAGTTGGGACGATGTGGAAATGGTGGATGAAATAGGCCTCGAGGTGGGTTACCGACTGATTTCACTGGTGGACAAGAAACAGGGTGGTGAATTGCTGACCCGTATCAAGGGTGTCCGTAAAAAGCTGTCCCAGGAGCTCGGTTTTCTGGTGCACTCAGTGCATATTCGCGACAACCTGGACCTTTCTCCCAACGAATACCGCCTTGGTTTTCACGACGTGATAGTCGGGCAGGGCGAGGTGTTTCCCGGCAAGGAGCTGGCGATTAATCCCGGCCAGGTTTACGGGGAACTGGAGGGGGCGGCGACCAAGGACCCCACTTTTGGACTCGATGCCGTCTGGATCGACAGTTCCCAGCGGGATGATGCCCAGGCGATGGGTTTTACGGTGGTGGATTGCAGCACGGTTATCGCTACGCACCTGAGTCAACTCATCAAGAACAATGCTCAGGAGCTGTTGGGGCAGGATGGTGTTCAGCAGTTGCTGGACAAGTTGTCCCGGACATCGCCCAAACTGGTAGAAAACCTGGTGCCCAAGCCATTGGGGCTGGGTGTGGTGACCAAGGTGATGCAAAACCTGCTGGAGGAAGGCCTCCCGATCAGGGATGTGAAGACAATCGCCGAAGCTTTGGCAGAACACGGTGCAAAGAGTCAGGATCCTGACGCTTTAACCAGTCAGGTGCGCATTGCACTGGGCAAGACAATCTTCCAGACCGCTAATGGTGTAGGGGATGAGATGGCTGTAATGGTGTTTGATTCACAGCTGGAACAGATATTGCAGGGTGCAGTACAGGGGAATGCCGGCGGGCTTGAACCGGCACTGGTTGAAAATGTTATCGGGCAGATTGTTGCCGCTTCCGGAAAAATTGAAGCCCAGGGTAAAAACCCGGTATTGCTGGTGGCCAGTCAGGTGAGATTATTCCTGTCGCGTTTGCTGCGGGGGCGGATAGGCAATTTTTATATCCTCGCTTATGAAGAAATTCCCGCCAGTAAAAATATTAAGGTGGTGGCCACGATTGGCAATAACCAGCTCAATGGTTGATTAACCGGATCGGCTTTTGGTCCTGATGCCGTTTCAGAAGATTAGTGATTAGTGAGGAAGTAGCAGCATGAAGATCAAGCGTTTTGTCGACAAGGATAGCCGCAGTGCCATGGCCAGAATTCGCGCCGAGATGGGTGCGGATGCGGTCATTCTGTCCAGCAAAAACGTTGGCGATCAAATCGAACTGGTGGCAGCCGTGGATTTTGACGAGCGCGATCTCAATCCTCAGGAGTCCCCCAAGCCCCGGTTGACTGAGCCGGAAACAGGCCCCGCACCAGACACCCCAACACTGGGAGATTTGCAGCGGGAACTGGGTAATCTCCGAGGCCTGCTCGAAGGTGAGTTGGCTCAGTTGGCCTGGCGAGAAATGGCTGAAAAGCCCTCGGTAAAGGCGGCGCTGTTTAGCCGTTTGACGAAGCTCGGCCTGTCCCGCTGGCTCAGCGGTGCCGTCGTCGACCGGCTGCCGGCCAAAGGTGATCTTGAAGACATCTGGAAAAAATCCCTGACCATGCTTTCCAGGAAAATTCGGATAACAGGTGACAGCCTGCTCAACGATGGTGGTGTGGTCGCGTTGGTTGGTTCAACCGGTGTGGGTAAAACCACCACCATTGCTAAACTGGCTGCCAGATTTGTGATGCGTCACGGTGCCAAACAGGTCGGACTGATTACTACTGACTGTTACCGGATTGGTGGACAGGAACAACTCGAAACGTTTGCCGGTTACCTGGGTATTCCGATGATTGTGGCAACAGACGGCTTCCAGCTGAAGGCGGCACTCGACCAACTCTCCTCCCGAAAACTGGTGCTGATCGACACTGCGGGCATGAGTCAACGGGATATCCGTCTTTATGAGCAATTCAATACGCTGAAATCTGTAGGTTATGACATCGATGCGTATTTGGTACTTTCTGCCACGGCGCAATCCGGTTCTTTGAAAGAGTTGATCCAGGTATTTGGTCGTCAGGCACTCGCTGGCGCCATGGTGACCAAAGTGGATGAGTCCTCCAGTCTCGGTGGACTACTTGATCTGGTTATCAAGAACAATCTGCCGTTGGCCTACGTCAGTGCAGGCCAGAAAGTCCCTGAAGATATCGCTCCTGCCCGGGTGGAATACCTGATGGGCAAGGCAGTGGATCTAATGGAAGCAGAAGAGCGATCGATTGATCGGAAACTGGATAAAACCCCCATGACCAGCTCGGTCGCAGTTTAGGTATTCTATGTTCAATCAAGCTGAAGGCCTGCAAAAGATGGCTTCGCCATCCCCTGTTAACGTCATTGCCGTCACCAGTGGCAAAGGCGGGGTGGGGAAAACCAATATCGCGATCAATCTTGCGGTGAGTCTGGCGGCACTGGATCGTTCGGTTCTGTTGTTTGATGCCGACCTGGGTTTGGCGAATGTCGATATTGCGTTGGGGCTTAAACCAAAGTACGACATTCAGCATGTTTTCTCCGGTGAGCGCACGCTGGAGGAGATTCTGGTGGACGGCCCCAGGGGAGTTCGCGTTGTGCCGGCCTCATCCGGGGTGGCCGAGATGGCTTCCCTGTTGCCCCAGCAGCAGGCGGGTTTGATCCGTGCTTTCAGTGAGTTGACGATCCCCGTGGATACGTTAATTGTCGATACTGCGGCGGGAATCGACAGCGGGGTGCTGAATTTTACCCGCGCCTGTCAGGAAATTTTAGTGGTGATTTGTGATGAGCTCACATCGATAACAGATGCCTATGCCCTGATTAAAGTATTGAATCGTGAATGCGGTGTTAAACGTTTTCAGGTAGTCGCCAGCATGGTTGACCGGGCTGTACAGGGTCGACAGCTCTACGAAAAAATATTGCGAGCCACCGACCGCTTTCTGGACGTGCATCTGGGTTACCTGGGTGCCGTGCCTCGAGACGATTACCTGCGGAAGGCGGTTCAACAGCAGGCAGCTGTTGTGCAGGCTTACCCCCGTAGTCAGTCTGCAGTTGCGCTGAACAGGCTGGCAGTCACGATTGATGACCGCTTTAAAACGGGCTCGGACACAGGGGGTCTGGGGTTTTTTGTTGAGCGCCTGATCAGTTGCGGCAATCTGGCGCTGGATGCTTGATCATGCCTGATGCGACGGTTTATGCCCAGGAACAGCGATCGAGTATGGAGGATGTTCTTCAGTCGCATTTGCCGCTGGTCAGGAAAATCGGTTTGCATCTGATTGCCCGACTGCCGAACACAGTCGAACTGGACGACCTGCTCCAGGTTGGCCTGATCGCGCTATTACAGGCAAGGGAGAGCTACGATGTCTCACTGGGTGCCAGCTTTTCTACCTACGCAGCCATTCGTATTAAGGGTGCCATGGTGGACGAAGTGCGACGAAACGACTGGGTGCCGCGCTCGGTGCAGCAAAAAATGAAGCGGGTTTCCTCCGCTATTCGGTCTGCAGAGGCGCGTCTGACTGGCCCGGCTTCGGATGTGGACATTGCCCGGGAACTACAGATGACGTTGTCCGATTATCAGGCAATGGCAGGGGAGCTCGCCACATGCCGGATGATGTCCCTGGAGGATATCGAGCAGGAGGGGGCGGCACCCGGAGACAGTGATCCTTTTGCCAGAATGGCTGATGCGGGATTTCGGGCGGCACTGGCTCAGGCGATTACCGGGTTGCCAGAAAAAGAACAAATGGTGATGTCTCTCTACTATAGCGATGAACTGAACCTGAAAGAGATCGGGGCAGTTCTTGGCATCACGGAGTCGCGGGTCTGCCAGATTCACGGACAGGCACTGGCCCGAATCAGGGGTCAGTTGTGCGAGTGGACAGGGTAGGGGCGCGCTGAATGGCTGCTGGACGTCGATCCGTAGATTTCCTCACCATGGCCGGGGTCATACTGTCTCTGGCTGCAGTGATCGGCGGCAATATGCTGGAGGGTGGGCATACTGACTCGCTGATTCAGTTAACGGCTTTTATTATTGTTTTCGGTGGTACCCTCGGTGCCACTCTGGTCCAGACTCCCCTGCATATTTTCCTGCATGCGTTAAAGCGCTTTCGATGGATTTTTTTCCCACCACCGATGGCGCGCTCCGACATCATGAAGAAGATGGTGGACTGGAGCAAAATTTCTCGCAAAGAAGGGCTGCTTGGATTGCAGGCGGTGGCAGACAGGGAAAAAGACAAGTTCACCAGGAAGGGACTTCAGCTATTGGTCGATGGTAATGAGCCCGATGACATTCGAAAAATCCTTGAAGTCGAGATCGATAGCTTTGCCGCACATGAGATGAACAGTGCCAAAGTTTATGAAGCGATGGGCGGATATTCTCCTACCATTGGCATTATCGGGGCCGTGATGGGGTTGATACACGTGATGAACAATCTGTCTGATCCGGCTGCACTCGGCCCCGGTATTGCGGTTGCATTTGTGGCCACAATCTACGGGGTGGGGTTGGCAAATTTCTTTTTTTTACCCATGTCGAACAAGCTAAAAATGTTGGTGAATGACCAGGTCCAGTATCGGGATATGCTGGTGGATGGGATGGTAGCCATAGCCGAGGGAGAGAATCCCCGCTCAATCGAGAGCAAACTCGAAGGGTACCTGACCTAGGCCATGGCCAGAAAAAAACTGCATCAAGAGAATGAAAATCACGAGCGGTGGCTGGTTTCCTATGCTGACTTTATCACCCTGTTATTCGCTTTTTTTGTGGTCATGTATTCCATCTCGTCCGTTAATGAAGGTAAATACCGGGTTCTTTCCAGCTCAATGGTGTCGGCTTTCCGCCAACCGAAGTCATCTCTCGAACCGGTTCAAATTGGGCAGTTGGTGCGATCGCCATTGATGATGCCCGATCAGGTTATGGATGTTTCAGCCAATCCCGCGCCAATTATTACCCCCATGTTGCCCCAGAATCAGGACTCCCCGGCCGATGATAGTGACCCGTCGGCGATGGAGTTCTCCCCTGAAGATATCATCATGCAAAAAGCTTTTAATGCCGCGGAAAAAGAAGTGGATGAAATGGCTGGCCATGTGGAGGAGCAACTCGATTCGCTGATAGATGAAGAAATTGTCAACATCAAGCGCAACAAGTTCTGGCTGGAGGTAGAGATAAAGTCGAGCCTGTTATTTCCCAGTGGCGGCAGCGATCTGGTTCCCGCTTCAATACCTGTGCTTCAAAAACTGTCAAAGATTTTCAGGGAGTTACCCAACCGGATTCATGTGGAGGGTTTTACAGATAATCAGCCTATCAATACGGTGATTTTTCCTTCGAACTGGGAGCTTTCCACCGCCCGTGCGGCAGCAGTTGTCAGGCTGTTTGAAAGCAATGGCATTGCCGCCTCCAGAATGGCTGCTATCGGTTATGGTGAATTTCGTCCAATTGCCGAGAACACGACTGAAACGGGACGAGCCAAGAATCGACGTGTGGTCATAGTGGTGGTGGCTTCAATGGCAAACCGCCAGGATCAGAGAATTTACGAGTTTGAGATGTTAAAGGACCAAGCGGGAAGCTGAGGTAGCTTGACAGGTATCTGTATTATCCTTAACTATCGGGAAAGTATCCGACATTACTGGACAAAAAAGGAAAAGCATAGCGATAGATAATGTGATGAGCCCAGTGGGAGAATCGATATGATCGATTCAGTGAGATTGAATAAAATAAGCTCTGTATCAAAAAGCCGGCCTGTAGTGGGCAAGGAAGAGAGTGAGCAAAAGCCAAAAGATGATCAGGTTTTTTCCGAAAAACAGGCCGTAAAAAAGAAGAGGCAGTCCAGACTGGGAGGTAACGTGGATGAGCGCTGTTAGCGGCTGTTGGATGTATTGTGAAAGCCGCATACTCATTGACCGGTTTCAGGGCTCTCTCGGTGTTGACCATTGGCGCTGTACAATATGCTGGATCAGCTCTTCCTGAGCTGTACCATTTTCCTGAAACTGTACTCTAATCCGGTGAGTGTCCTCGCCAGCCTGATTGATCGGAGTACAATCCACCACGGTAGCCAGCATTTCCAGACGACTGTTGGCAGGTTTCAGAACAATTGTCAGTGCGAGTCGTGTGGATGGTTCAATCGCCGACGAGCTATCAAACGCCATGCCACAACCGCTGATATTAACCATAATATTTTCATAGGAATCGATGCTTGTCGGGTTTTCGCTCAGGTTGAGTGCGGCGACCATCGACAATTTTTTATTCAGCAATCCCAACGCCTGGGCAACGAGCGGACTTTCCTGCCACAGAAGGTTGGTTGCCTGGTTGAACTCCCTGTCAATTTCGGCGAGCAAAGCTGTCAGTGGCATCTCTTTGTGACTGGGGTTGACGCTTGAATGGCTGTCAGCTGTATTGAGCTGTCTGTAACTCAGGCCTATTGTGTCGTCAATGCGGTAATAATTTCTGCGCTCAGTTCCCTGTTTCATTAATGGTTTTCTCGGGTTTTTCCTATTGCAGGCTTTGCACAGCTGCATCGCCAAGATTTAGTGTATTTAGAAGGTCAGGGTTGGCTTTTTGAATATCGTTGATACTGGTAGCAGTCGCTTTATCCAGCCCCTGCCGGATGACTATTTCAACCCGCCGGTTCTGGGCGCGATTCTGTGGAGAGGTGTTGCCCTGAAATGGTTGGGTGTCTGCACGGCCAATGACCATAAACCGGTCGTCATCAAGCTCATCACCTTCGATCAGTTCATGGGTGACAGACAAAGCGCGGGATGAAGAGAGATCCCAGTTGGAACGGAATCGGCTGCCAGTGATAGGTACATCATCGGTATGTCCTTCGACAGCAATTTTCCCCGCAATATCTTTCAGGGCCTTGCGGAGAGTAACCATGACCGGAATAAAATCCGGATGCAACGTTGCAGACCCAGAGGGAAAAGAGCCCTTTTCGCGAATTCGGATGGTAATAGCCCGCCCCTCGTTATCAATATCGATTTTTCCTTCGTCGATTTCTTTTTTTAGAATTTCTCTCAGTTTGTCGGCATCGGCTTTGGTATCGGCAATCAGGTTTTTGAGTTTCTCTTCGAGCAGGGCTTTGGTTTGTTCCTCGCTCAGCTTTTTGGCATCCAGGTCGGGGGCTTCGGGATTGCCCACCCGGAGTGACTGTTTGGTGGTGTCAGCGGTTATCTGATTGATGGTTTCTGCTGGGGTTGGTCGGGTTTCGCCTGGACTGAATTCCTGTGCGATGATGCTGGTCCCCTTGGGAATATCCATCACTTTCACTTGATTCTGCACGCCAAAAGCATTCTTCATGGAGCCTGCAATCTGTTTGTACTTTTGAACATCCAGTTCGGAGAAAGACAGCAGTAGTACAAAAAAGCACATTAACAGGGACATCAGATCGGCAAAAGTGGCCATCCACGCCGGCGCTCCCGGCGCACCCTCATCATCATCTTCGTATTCGATCATTTATGCTGCCTCGGCAGCCGCACTTTCAGAAGGCTCTTCCTTGCGTTTCTTCGGTTCCAGATAGGCTTTGAGCATGGCTTCAATAATACGGGGGTTCTGACCTTCCTGGATGGCCAGCACGCCGTCTATGCATATGGCTTTTATCAGACCTTCTTCCGATTTACGCAAGTTGAGTTTGTCTGCGATTGGCAACGCCACCATGTTGGCGAACATGGCGCCATAAAGTGTGGTCAGCAGGGCAATGGCCATTGCGGGACCAATGGCTTTTGGGTCATCCATTGCCGAGAGCATTTGTACAAGCCCAATCAGCGTCCCGATCATCCCCATGGCGGGCGCTACATCGCCACTGGCGCTAAAAACTTTGGCGCCCCATTTATGCCGGTCAATGGTCTGAATCATATCTTGTTTCATGACAGTGCTAATCACTGCCCGGTCATTTCCGTCGATCAGCATCTGAATTCCCTGATTCAGAAACTCATTTTCAATTTCCTGGTTTTCAAGTGCCAGTGTGCCTTCCTTGCGAGCTATATTCGCAAGTTCCACGACCTGTGCAATGATATCTTCGGGTTTATCCGTCTTGGCAAAAAAAGCCCTGGTGGCGACTTTGAAAGCACCGAAAAATTGCTTCAGGGAGAACTTGATCATCACCACCATAAAGGTGCCGCCAAGTACGATGAGTATGGCTGGCAGATTGAAAAAGACCAGTGCGGAGCCACCCGACAGAATTGCCACTGTGACAATCGCCATAGCGCCCACAAGCCCTAGCAGTGTTGCCAGATCCATAGTCATACCTCTTGAAATAACGTTATCTTGGCCAATCTAAAAAACTGGCATCATTCTCGTGTTCGCATTGGTAACTGTAAAGAGTAAAACTCATATCTTTGATCAGCTGGAGAATTTTCCCGAATTAATTTCAATTTTTGCAGGTCTGTTCGGAATAAATCAGCAGAGGTTACTTCCCCTCCCATGCCCACAATCCATTTAAATTGGTTTTATCCATGATTTCTCGAGCCGTGTTTTCTGCGGTTTCCCGGTCTTTGTAGCCGGGCAATTGCACCCGATAAACAATTTTATCGTCCAGTGAGACGTGGTTGATTTCGGCTTGATAGCCGATAGCATCAATCTGTTTTTTCAGTTGTGTAGCCGCTTCATTGTTAGAGAAGGTGCCGACATTGACATGCCAGTGGGCGCTGGTTGTTGTCTCGGTGCTCTCTTTTTTGAGATCACCGCCTTTTTGCTCGATGTTTTCGCTGAGGTCGAGTAGCGCCGAGGTTTGCTGGCGCTGCTGGTCCAGCAGTGAGACCTGAAATTGTTCAAGTTGCTGGTTCAACTGACCAATGGACTGTTCAAACTGTCGGTTCATTTGATCCATTTTGCTTTCCAGGAACAACCTGTTGTCATTCTCTGTCGGTGCGGGCTTATCCGCTGGGTTGTTTGTGTCCGGTTGTTGGGTGAGCAGAAAAATAATGGTGATAACCATCAACAGATTACTTGCTAGAACTGCGATCAACAGCCACTCCGTTTGTTGAGGTCGTTCTGTTTTTGGCTGGTTGAGACCGGGGTGATCTGCTGTCAAGTCAGTTTCTGGCGGCGTCTGTGCCGTATCAGTGGGTATGTCCCGCTGATCGGTTTCTCTCCGAGGCTTTAATAGGTTTTGATCCAGCGAAAGATTAAGGTCTTTGTCGGTCATCTTTTGAGCTCAACAGTGCTATGCTTAGGCAAATATTCTATGCATGAAGCGTGCCGGTAATGGTCGCCAATGGATGAACTACAGTTAGCTCTTACCGCTGCCAGGGTAGACCAGAAAAATTTTGGTCTCTGGTTGAAGTCGTGGCAGGTGGGTCAGGTACTTCAGGCCCTGGTTACAGACAAGACTCCCTCGGGTGATCTGATCCTCCGAATTGCTGGCCATCAAGTGACTGCAACAGCCGATATTCCTGTCCAGAAAGGGGCGCAGTTGTCGCTGGAGATCAGTCGTCTTGACCCCGTGCCCACCCTTAAAATTATCAATACGCCTGTTCCTCTCACAACTCATTCGAATTCTGCCATGGCTGGCCAGCTTCAGCTTCTCGTGCCACGGCAGGGCGATGTGGTAGAACCTTTCCGGATGCTGTTCAATACTGCACAGGGTGTCAATATTCTGTCGCTGCTGGGGTTTCGTCCCGCAGAGCAGACCCAAATCCAGCGCCTTGTCGTTGATGCCAGGCAACTCACTGATCCAAAGCTCCTAAAACAAACGCTCAATCAGTCCGGGTTGTTTCTGGAGGCTCATCTAAAGCAGTTGCTGTTGATGGGGGGCGTGTTGCCGCGAGGTGACCTCAAAGCCGAATTGTTGCGTATGCTTTCCAGGGTAAAGTTTCAGCAGGACACTGCGGGATCCAGCTCAGGAAGTATGGATTCAGAAGGTTTGCTTGAACTACAGCATAAATTGGAAGGCGCACTGGCCAGGATGACACTTGCCCAGATGCAGGCTGGTGAAGCTCGAGAAACCGGAAGTTATCGCTGGGCTTTCGAATTGCCAGTGAAAATAAACGACGATTATCAGACATTGTCTATTTCAATAGGCAGTGACGAAAGTCGATTATCAGAAGATGAACAACCCCGGGGTTGGAGCGTGCTACTGGGAATGGAATTTCCAAAACTTGGTCATGTGGAGGCCGAACTCTTTTTTTCTGGTAAGAAGCTGTCGGTGGTGACCTATGCAGCTTCGCCTGATACGTTCAAGTTGATGGAGGATCAGGTCGAGTTATTGCGTTCATCCCTTGAAAGTCGTGGCCTCGAAACAGGCGCCATATTGTGTCGGCGGGGTTCAACTGCAGAGACTTCAGACAGTGCGATACACAGTAGCTGTGTGGATGAAAGGATATGACTATTTCAAAAAAAACTGATCGAGGCATTTCGAAGGCTGCAGCTTTAACCTATAGCGGCACTGGAGCGCCGACGGTGGTTGCCAAGGGTGAGGGGTTTATCGCAAAACAAATTATTGAGGTTGCCGAGAGACATGAGGTGCCACTGATCTCGGATCACCAACTGGTCAGTATGTTGGTCAATGTGCCCCTGGGGGATGAAATTCCAGAAAATCTCTACCTGGCAATAGCAGAAGTTCTTGCTCACGTCTATCGTCTCAACGGATTAATAGATACCTACGATTAAATTTTTATAATATTATGGGGCGCCGTTCAAGGTTATGTTGATGTCACCGCTAGGTTTTTAGCGTGTCTCTCTGATTGTAAATAATCGTTAGCACAGGATTGTTCAATGGATCGTGAGTCCTCTTTAGGCAGACTGAGTATCAGATTAACCCACCTGGCCGACTCCCAGGACCCCGATTTAGCGAGGTTGTTAAAAAAACTTCGCCATTCGATCAAAGATGGCGATGAGGGAGCTGAACTTGATCGCCTATCGGACCAGTTGGCCCGGCATATGATCACCCTTGAACAGAATCCCGCGGCCGATTTGCACCTACCTTTGACCAGTCATTACGCGACGGATTTTGCTGAAAGCATAAAGTCTCTCAATGTCGATCAGTCCTACCGAAACAAACTCGACTATCTCGCCAGCCAGATGGCCAAAGCTCCCCAGGTTGATCAGCAGCTCCAGTATCTGCGGGATGTGTTTCGTTTGCTTCGTACCGCTACTTCTCACAAGGCTCAGGAAAAGAGTTCCTCTGGCAAAGTTCTCAGCTGGTTCGATAAGAAAAGTAGTAAAAAAGATGACAAATCAAATGAGCAACTGGACGGCTTTTTATTGAGGGCAACTGATCTGTTGAATCAGATCATCTCCCACATGGATGTCTTGAATGGTAGTCCTTCAGAAACCAAGTGGCTGAAAGAACAGTTGTCTGAATCTGAATCTGTTGAATCGCTGGGATCGGTGCTTGATGAAGTGATAGATCTGTTAACTGAACTCACTGGCAAGGTTAATGAGGAACGCCTTACAACACAGAGTTTTCTGGGAAATTTACACACTAAACTGCAAAGTGTTGAAGAAGTCATTTTTTCGGTAATTACTGATGGTGAGGAATCGTTTGAACGAGCGGCTACGTTGGAAAAAGCAGTCAATGACGACGTGCAGGTGATCGGTAAAGCCGTTGATGAGAATAATATCGATGTGTTGAAAAAAACGGTGGAAAGTGGATTGGTCAATCTTTCTGCAAAAGTGGCCAGCTACCTTGAAACAGAGCGCAAACAACACCAGGAAAGCAAGCAGAAGATCAAGGGGCTTACCAGACAGGTCAGGAGCATGGAGTCGGAAACCACCAAGCTCCGCAGCGAAGTGAGGAATAGCCTGGATCTGGTGATGAAAGATCCACTGACCGGCGTGTACAACCGGGGCGGCTATGAGGCGCGGGTAGTAGAGGAGTTTTCTCGAAAGCAGCGGGTAAATGCACCTTTATCGTTGGTGTTTGTGGACTGTAACAAGTTCAAACAGATTAATGACACCTTTGGCCATAACGCCGGCGATACGGTGTTGGTCAAGGTAGCGGAAACACTGAAAGTCCGGGCCAGAACCTCAGACGTTGTTGCCCGTTATGGTGGTGATGAGTTTGTGGTGCTGCTGACGGATACCGATATAACAGGGGCAGAGGTGTTTGCCAAAGATGCATGTGACAAAATTCGCAAGGCGGGGTTTAACAATAACGGCAAGCCACTGGACGTGTCTATTTCCTGCGGGGTTACAGAGGTGCGGGATGACGATACACCAGTGACCGCATTACACCGGGCCGATCAGGCGATGTATAAGGCAAAAAATGATACCGAGGATAAGGTTTTTGTTGTTTGATACGAATTCACGGTGCTGTTCAGCATAAACGATAAAAATAAATAGCCGGCCAGTTTTTCTGCGACAAAGTAACGAATAAACACTTTGGGCTTAATTTTCTCTGTCATCAGGCGTGTAGCAATGGCTGCCTGCCTCGCTTTCTGAACCTGATTGACTCTCCGCTTATTGATCATCTAAAACGAGAAACACGACGACATCATCGTTATGGCGAAGCACCCCCGACACTGTGCAGGACGACAGCCGTTATTATAGGTGAAGCCTTCCGCGCGTTGATTTCTTTGATCGCGATGTTGCGCCCTCCATTGTCTCAATGTGATCGTTGATCCTTTTCGGTAACTTGCAACCTTTGGGAAAATCATTGAATCTTTCTTATACCTGTGTAGGGGAGTTCCAACGGACAGCAGGTTTCTGCCGCCTGGATGGTCGCCAACAATGATCGAATCGGACATCATGATTTCACAACCCACTTTGTTGTTGGTAGCCCTTGGCTGTGTCTCGCTTCTGGTGTTGGTGGCACTCTGGTCAGAGCGCTATCCCAACTGGCACAACCGCCTGCATCCGTACATCTATAGTCTGACGCTGGCGGTTTACTGCACTTCCTGGACTTTTTTTGGTGCAGTGGGCACAGCGGCCCACCATACCTGGGCTTATCTGCCTATCTATCTCGGACCCATGCTGGTATTTGTTCTCGGCATGCCTATCCTGCGAAAACTGGTCAAGGCGGGGGCCAGGCAGAAGACGACTTCTCTGGCGGATTTTATCGGTGCCCGCTACGGTAAACGGCAGCTTCTGGCGGCACTGGTTACACTGGTGGCCGTGGCTGGCTCCATGCCCTACATCTCCCTGCAGCTGCATGCTGTATCCATTGCCTGGGATACCCTGGCAGGGCCCATTGCGACCGGAACAATGGGTGTCTATCAACCGGATAACGCGTTCATTACGGCCTGTTTGCTGGCGGTTTTTGCCATGGTATTCGGCACCCGGCACATTGAGGGACGAGAACGCAATCGCGGCATGATGTCAGCGCTGGCACTGGAATCCATCATCAAACTGTTGGCGTTAGTTGCCCTGGCCGTGTTCGCCTTGATGATGGCCGCTGCGGTTGATGGCGACTCCGCCACCAGCGGCGAGCCATGGCTTCAGCCCTGGCTGGTCAATCCTCTTGATATGCAGTTTGTCACCATGACGCTGTTATCCATGCTGGCGATTGTCTGCCTGCCGC
>CATLZI010000010.1 GCA_950063125.1 uncultured Porticoccus sp.
CCGAGCCACATCATGAACACGGCACCGGTTACCAGCGATACTACAGCGATAAAATAAAAGCTGAAGTCGGCGGAAAAAGCCAGGCCTTGACCCGCCAGACCTACCGACATACCAATAGCCTGAACAGTGGCAAGCAGGACGGTGCCGTAACGCGTGTACTGGTTAATTTTGCGTCGACCAGCATCACCCTCTTTTTTTAACTGCTCCAGCGACGGCGTTACCGCTGTCAACAACTGCATGATAATCGATGCCGAAATATAGGGCATGATACCAAGCGCCAGGATACTCATTCTCTCCAGGGCCCCACCGGAAAACATGTTGAACATGCCGATGATTGTTCCCTGATTCTGACTGAAAAGGTCAGCCAGACGGTCCGGGTCTATGCCCGGCACCGGAATATGAGTCCCTATACGGTAAATTACCAGCGCTACAAACAAAAAGCGAAGGCGAGCCCAAAGCTCGCCCAAACCTTTAGTATTGCCCTGCGGCATGTTTCCGGGTTTTGCCATCAGGCTTTACTCTTCAACTTTGCCGCCAGCTGCTTCAATCGCAGCACGAGCACCTTTGGTTACACGCAAGCCTTTAACAGTAACGGGCCGATCCAATTCACCGGACATGAAAACTTTGGCGCGGTTAATTGATGCATTAATCAAACCTGCAGCACGCAATGTTGCGATGTCTACCAAGTCACCGGAGACACTATTCAATTCACTCAGGCGGATTTCAGCCGTAACACGGGAAATACGGGAAGTGAAGCCATACTTCGGCAAGCGCTTCTGCAAGGGCATCTGCCCGCCTTCAAAACCCGGGCGAACGCTTCCACCGGAACGTGCTTTCTGACCTTTATGGCCACGGCCAGCAGTTTTGCCCAAGCCGCTGCCAATACCACGGCCGACACGTTTGCCTTCCTTGATTCTGCCTGGTGCGGGACTTAGCGTATTCAGACGCATGTCTATACTCCCTCAACCTTAACCATATAGTGAACTTTATTAATCATGCCACGAACTGACGGGGTGTCTTCGACCTCGACAGTGTGGTTGATGCGGCGCAAACCCAGACCTGCAACACACGCCTTATGAGCTGCAAGCCGGCCATGTACGCTGCGCACCTGAGTAACCTTGATTTTCTTAGCCTTTGTCATGGTAAAGCTTCCGTTTTGTACTTAACGCGGCAACCGCCGTACTTAATTCAGTATCTCTTCCACGCTCTTACCGCGCTTAGCTGCCACTGTTTCTGGTGAACTCATTTCCTGCAACGCTTTAAACGTTGCACGCACCACATTGACAGGGTTAGTCGAGCCGTAGCATTTTGCCAATACGTTTTGCACACCGGCAATTTCCAGCACTGCGCGCATAGCGCCACCGGCAATGACGCCAGTACCATCAGAGGCCGGCTGCATATAGACCTTGGATGCACCGTGGTTAGCCTTGGTGGGGTACTGAATAGTCGTGCCTTTCAAATCCACCTGGATCATATTGCGACGAGCGGCCTCCATGGCTTTCTGAATGGCCTGGGGCACTTCACGCGCCTTACCGCGACCAAATCCAACTTTGCCGTTACCATCACCAACCACAGTCAGCGCGGTAAAACCAAATATCCGACCACCTTTTACAGTTTTGGCAACCCGATTAACCTCAACCAGTTTTTCCTGCAGCCCTTCTTCACCAGCTGATGTATCTCTCTGATCTCTAGACATAACAATAAACCTTTAGAATTCCAGACCGGCTTCACGAGCGGCATCGGCTAATGCTTTAACACGTCCGTGATACTTGAAACCACTCCGGTCAAATGCAACCTGAGTGACACCTGCCTGCTTGGCACGCTCTGCAATGAGAGCGCCGACACCTTTGGCCGCATCTGTATTGCCGGTTTTACCAGCACGCAGTGATTTGTCCAGCGTTGAAGCACTGGCCAGAATCAGGCCGCCACAAGGCGATATAACTTGCGCATAAATGTGACGCGGCGTTCTGTTCACACAGAGACGATTCGCGCCCAGTTCTTGTATCTTGCAGCGGGCACGACGTGCACGACGCAAACGTGATTGTTTCTTGTCGCTCATGATCTTGACCTACTTCTTCTTCGCTTCTTTACGACGTACCTGCTCATCCGCATAGCGAACTCCTTTGCCTTTGTAGGGCTCAGGTGGACGGAAAGCACGTATTTCAGATGCTACCTGTCCAAGCAGCTGCTTATCTGCCGACTTCAGTAAAATTTCTGTCTGACTCGGTGTCTCTACTGAAACGCCGTCAGGCAGTTGATATTCAACGGGGTGGGAAAAGCCCAGCGTTAAATTGATTTTGCCACCCTGCGCCTGGGCACGATAACCGACGCCAATCAGCTGTAGTTTCTTGACGAAACCCTCACCGACACCCAGAACCATATTGTTGACCAATGAGCGGGTCGTTCCGGCCATGGCATTCGCCTGCTTACTTCCATCACGCGCAGCAAAGGTCAACAGGTTATCGTCCTGTTTGATTTCTACCTGTTGATTGACAGCCAAGGAGAGGGCATTCGAACCACTCTTGACCGAAATCTCATTAGTGCCGAGTTTTACTTCCACACCAGCCGGTATGGTAACCGGGTTTTTTGCAACTCTAGACATCTCGACTATCCCATTAGAAAACTGTGCAGAGAACCTCACCGCCAATACCGGCAGCACGGGCAGCACGATCAGTCATCACACCTTTACTTGTGGAGACGATAGCGACACCCAAGCCAGCTCGAATACTTGGCAGCTTGTCTGAACCTGAATACTGGCGAAGACCCGGCCTACTGTAACGGGTAATCGATTCGATCACCGGTTTACCTTCAAAGTATTTCAGCACCAGGGTCAATTCCGGCTTGGCACCATCCGCAACACTGAAATCAGTAATGTAACCTTCGTCCTTCAAAACCTGGGCAACAGCCACTTTCAATTTGGCGGACGGCATAATGACAGATTTTTTTGCCGACATCTGCGCGTTGCGGATGCGGGTCAACATATCTGCCAGGGTATCTTGCATACTCATCTGATTAATTCCTTAATTCGCGACGCTGCTTACCAACTGGCCTTAACCAGACCTGGAACATCTCCGCGCATGGCAGCTTCACGAAGCTTGTTGCGGCACAGACCAAATTTACGATAGACACCATGGGGACGGCCGGTTTGACGACAACGGCGCTGTTGACGGCAAGGGCTGGCATTACGCGGCAATTGTTGAAACTTTACCTGAGCATCCCAACGCTCTTCATCAGAAAGCGCCGTATTGGAAATAATCGCTTTCAACTCGGCACGCTTTTCAGCGTATTTCGCAACAATACGTGCACGTTTTTTCTCGCGCTCGATCATGGATGTCTTTGCCATATAACTTACCTCAACCTTTCAGCGGAAAATTGAATGCACGGAGCAGAGCCCGGCCTTCATCGTCATTGCGGGCGGTGGTGGTAATGGTGATATCCAGTCCACGCAACGTATCCACTTTATCGTACTCAATTTCGGGGAAAATGATTTGCTCGGTGACACCCATGGAGAAATTCCCGTGACCGTCAAAGGATTTCGGGCTGATACCCCGAAAATCTCTGATTCTTGGAATCGCCAGAGAAATCAGACGCTCAAGAAACTCGTACATACGATCGCTCCGCAAGGTCACCTTGCAACCGATTGGCCAACCCTCACGAACCTTGAACCCGGCGATTGACTTGCGTGCTTTGGTGACAACCGGCTTTTGACCAGCGATCAGCGTCATATCCGCAACCGCATTTTCAAGGGCTTTTTTATCGCCCAGCGCTTCACCCACACCCATATTTAGTGTGATTTTAGTGATCTTTGGCACCTGCATTACATTTGCCAGCCCCAGCTCTTCTTTAAGCTTGGAAGCAATTTCACTCTTGTAGACTTCTCTCAGCCTTGCCATGTCAGTTTCCTGTCAAATTAGGCGTCAACGGCTTCGCCGTTGGATTTAAAAATACGGACTTTCTTACCATCTTCGAGCACTTTGAAGCCCACGCGGTCCGCCTTGCTGGTTGCACGATTATAAATTGCAACATTGGAGGACTGAATCGGCGCCTCTTTCTCAATAATGCCACCAGGAACATTCATCTGAGGATTTGGTTTCTGATGTTTTTTGACGATATTGACACCGGAGATCAACAGACGGCCATCGGCCTGTACCTTCAGTACCTTGCCACGTTTGCCTTTATCTTTCCCGGCTGTCACGATGATTTCATCATCACGTTTAATCTTGCGCATAACCCTTTCCTCGCCCCCGGCCTTACAGAACTTCAGGCGCCAGTGAGATAATTTTCATGAAACGTTCGCCGCGCAGCTCACGTGTAACCGGCCCAAAAATACGGGTACCAATCGGCGCGAGCTGCTGATTCAACAGAACAGCTGCATTGTCATCAAACTTGATCAGACTGCCATCCTGGCGACGAACACCCTTACGGGTACGCACCACAACTGCATTCATCACCTGACCTTTTTTTACTTTGCCACGGGGTATGGCTTCTTTGACAGTTACCTTGATAATGTCACCCACGCTGGCGTAGCGGCGGTGTGAACCACCCAGAACCTTGATACACATCACGCGACGAGCACCACTGTTATCAGCCACATCCAGATAGCTTTCTGTCTGAATCATTGTCTCTCTCCGAACCCGTTACTGCTGCGCGCCGATTAAACTTCGGCCGCACGCTCATCAATCTTGACCAGCGTCCAGGATTTTGTTTTGGACAGTGGACGAGTTTCCGCAATGGTCACCAGATCACCCTGACGACAATCGTTACTTTCATCATGAGCTTTAACCTTGGTGGACTTGCTCACGATTTTTCCATAAACCGGGTGCTTAACCCGGCGCTCGATCAGCACAGTGACTGATTTATTCATCTTGTCACTAACAACTCGACCAGTGAGCGTGCGAGCATTTTTTTCTGCTTCACTCATCTTAGTTACCCACTTTTTCGTTCAGCACAGTCTTGATACGCGCGACATTAACACGCGCCTCTTTGACCTTGTGGCTCTGACCCAACTGACCAGTGGCAGCCTGCATACGCAACTTGAATTGCTGCTCTAGCTGCTTGCTCAATTCCTGATTCAGTTCTTCAACTGTTTTTTCACGCAATTCGATGGCTTTCATTACATTACCGACCGTCTAACAAAGGTAGTTTGAACCGGCAACTTGGCTGCCGCGAGCGCAAAGGCCTCGCGAGCGATTACTTCAGAAACACCTTCCATTTCATAAAGCACTCTGCCGGGCTGAATTTGAGCGACCCAGTATTCAACGCTCCCCTTACCTTTACCCATCCGCACTTCAAGTGGTTTATTGGTGATCGGCTTATCGGGAAAAACCCGAATCCAGATCTTACCACCACGCTTGATGTGACGGGTCATGGCACGACGGGCAGATTCAATCTGACGCGCAGTCAGACGACCACGACCTATGGCCTTCAGACCAAATTCGCCAAAGCTTACCTTGCTACCGCGCAATGCCAGACCACGGTTGCGGCCTTTGTGTTGCTTACGGAATTTTGTACGTTTCGGTTGCAGCATCTCGCTTGACCCTTAACTCGCAAACTTACTTCTTTTTAGTCGGTGTTTTCTTGGCTGGCGCTTGCGCCGCCTCTTCACCACCAATCACTTCGCCCTTAAAGATCCATACTTTTACGCCAATAATGCCGTAAGTAGTTGAACCTTCTGCAGTGCCATAATCTATATCGGCCCGCAGGGTGTGCAGGGGAACACGACCTTCGCGATACCATTCTGAGCGTGCAATTTCAGCACCACCAAGACGTCCACCGACCTGGATCTTGATACCTTTTGCACCCTGCCGAATGGCATTCTGTACCGCCCGCTTCATGGCGCGACGAAACATAACGCGACGCTCCAATTGCTGAGCGACATTCTGGGCCACCAGGGTTGCATCAAGGTCGGGCTTGCGAACTTCCTCAATGTTGATATGCACGGGAACACCCATTTGGGCAGAAACCTCGTTGCGCAGCGCCTCAACATCTTCACCCTTCTTACCGATCACAATGCCTGGACGGGCAGTATGAATAGTAATTCTCGCCGTTTGTGCGGGGCGCTCAATTTCAATTCGGCTGACAGAGGCATGGGCAAGTTTTTTATTGATAAACTCGCGAACACTCAAGTCAGCATTCAGTTTGTCTGCATAATCTTTCTGTCCGGCGTACCAGATAGAGGTATGTTTTTTAACAATACCCAGACGAATGCCTGTTGGATGTACTTTCTGACCCATTAAACGGTCTCCTCATCGGCAACTTTCACGGTAATGTGACAAGAGCGTTTGAATATGCGGTCAGCACGACCCTTGGCACGGGGTTTGATGCGTTTCATGGTGGTGCCCTCGTCGACAAAAATTGTCGATACACGAAGTTCATCAACATCCGCGCCTTCATTGTGCTCAGCATTTGCAATAGCAGACTCGAGCACTTTTTTGATAATCGCCGCACCTTTTTTGGCACTAAAAGCCAATATATCCAGCGCTTCCTCTACAGGCTTGCCACGCACCTGATCAGCCACCAGACGCGCCTTTTGCGCCGACAATCTGGCTCCGCGTAATTTTGCTGCTACTTCCACAGTCATCTACCTCTTAAACACCAGCTTAACGCTTGGCCTTTTTGTCCGCTACGTGGCCGCGATAAGTGCGAGTAGGGGCAAATTCACCTAATTTGTGCCCCACCATTTCCTCATTCACCAACACTGGTACGTGTTGACGACCGTTGTGTATGGCAATAGTCAGGCCGACCATATCCGGGCTGACCATAGAACGGCGCGACCAGGTTTTGATCGGACGTCTGTCGTTTTTTTCTTGGGCTTCATCAACTTTTTTCACAAGGTGAAGGTCGATAAAAGGTCCTTTCTTGAGAGAGCGTGGCACTATATTTTCCTCTTCTCTATCAATTACTTGCCGCGACGGCGCACAATCATATTTGTTGTACGCTTGTTTTTTCTGGTCTTGTAACCTTTGGTCGGGATACCCCATGGGGTCACCGGATGACGCCCGCCGGATGTACGACCTTCACCACCACCGTGTGGGTGATCAACCGGGTTCATAACCACACCGCGAACAGTGGGGCGAACACCACGCCAGCGAGATGCGCCGGCTTTACCCAGCGAGCGCAGACTGTGCTCACTGTTGGAAACTTCACCAATGGTCGCACGACAATCTACCGGCACTTTGCGCATTTCACCGCTGCGCAGGCGCAAGGTGGCGTATTGACCCTCACGGGCGACCAGTTGCACAGAAGTACCTGCACTGCGCGCCAGCTGTGCACCCTTACCAGGCTTCATCTCGACACAATGGATAACACTACCCACCGGGATGTTCCTGAGAGGGAGCGTATTTCCAACCTTGATCGGCGCACTAACGCCGGACTGGATCATGTCGCCATCTTTCAAACCTTTGGGAGCAATAATGTAGCGGCGCTCACCATCGGTATAACAGACCAACGCAATATAGGGTGTACGATTGGGATCGTACTCCAGGCGCTCGACTTTTGCCGGAATACCGTCCTTACTACGCTTAAAATCGATCAGCCTGTAATGCTGTTTATGACCACCACCAATATGGCGTGTAGTAATACGGCCATTGTTATTGCGGCCACCCGTTCTGGTTTTCTTCTCCAGCAACGGTGCATAGGGCTCCCCCTTATGCAGATTCGGGTTGACGATACTGACAACAAATCGGCGACCGGGAGACGTTGGCTTTCTCTTTACGACTGGCATCTCAACAACCCCTTATTCAGCAGCTACTGCAAAGTCAATGTCCTGACCCTGCGCAAGACGTACATACGCTTTTTTCCAGTCAGAGCGTCTACCCAAACCAAAGCGAGTGCGCTTGGTTTTACCCTTGACCTTGGCGACACGAACATCCATCACCACGACATCAAACAGTTTTTCAACGGCAGCCTTTATTTCAAGCTTGGTCGCATTGGTAGCAACCTTGAAAGCAACTTGATTTTGACGATCGGCAGCAAGGGATGTCTTTTCCGTAATATGCGGCCCCAACAACACTTTAAAGATGCGTTCTTGATTCATACCAGCATCTCCTCAATCTTCTTCAGTGCAGGCACTGTGACCAACACCTTTTCAAAATGGATCAGACTGACAGGATCAACACCAACCGCATCACGCACGTCGACCTTGTGCAAATTACGTGAGGACAGGTACAGATTTTCTGTCACCTCTTCAGTCACAATCAGCACATCCTGAACGCCAAACTCACCCAGTTTCTGGATCAAGACTTTGGTTTTTGGCTGGTCCACATCAAAAGATTCCACCACAACCAGGCGATCCTGACGGGCCAGCTCTGACAGTATGGATCTGAGCGCAGCACGATACATCTTGCGGTTCAGCTTTTGCGAGTGATCTTGAGGCTTGGCAGCGAATGTGACACCACCGGTACGCCAGATTGGCGAACGAATGGTACCGGCACGGGCACGACCCGTACCCTTTTGCCGCCAGGGTTTTTTGCCACCACCGCTGACCTCAGCACGGGTCTTTTGAGCCCGCGTACCCTGACGGGCACCCGCCAGGTAGCTAGTCACTGCCTGATGTACCAGATCCTGATTAAATTCTTTACCAAACGCGACCTCAGAAACCTCTATGGTTCCTGCGCTGCCTTTGGGAGTAGCTATCGTTAATTCCATCGGCGATCCCCTCAGCCCTTCACAGCAGCACGAATGATCACGTCACCACCTGGCGCACCAGGTACAGCGCCCTTTATAAGGAGCAGGTTACGTTCAGCGTCTATACGGACAATTTCGAGATTCTGCGTGGTAACACGCTCAGCACCCATGTGCCCAGACATTTTTTTGCCTTTGAATACCCGGCCAGGCGTCTGACACTGACCGATTGAACCGGGAGCACGGTGTGACAATGAGTTGCCGTGCGTCGCATCCTGCATGCTGAAATTCCAGCGCTTGATGACACCCTGAAAACCCTTGCCTTTGGATGTGCCGGTAGCATCGACTTTCTGACCCGCCTCGAATTGCTCAACGGTGATGTTGCCACCAACCTGCAAGTCTTCGGTTAAACCTTCGACACGCAGCTCCCAGGAACCCCTGCCCGCTTCAACGCCGGCTTTGGCAAAATGACCAACCTGGGATTTACTGACACGGGAAGCCCGACGGGCACCAGTAGTCACCTGCACAGCCATATAGCCGTCAGTATCATCGGTTTTGATTTGAGTAATGCGATTGGGCTCCGCTTCGATCACAGTGACCGGAATAGAGGCGCCATCCTCAGTAAACACACGTGTCATGCCGCATTTGCGACCGACTATACCAATAGTCATTTGTCTAACCTCATAGTGTACGGGGCTTTTACCCGCTATGGCCGCCCATTTCAGAGCGTTACACACGCCCTGCGTTGGCAGGACATGGGTTTTCAGTACCGCTTATGTCAGGCTAATTTGAACCTCAACAACTGCGGCCAGATCCAGCTTCATCAAGGCATCAACAGTTTTCTCTGTCGGCTCAACAATATCCAGTAACCGCTTGTGGGTACGGATTTCATATTGATCACGCGCATCCTTGTTCACGTGCGGAGAGATCAATATGGTAAAACGTTCTTTGCGAGTTGGCAGGGGAATCGGTCCACGAATCTGGGCCCCGGTACGCTTTGCCGTCTCAACAATTTCTTGCGTGGAAGCATCAATCAGCTTGTGATCGAAGGCTTTCAGGCGAATACGAATGCGTTGATCCTGCATGGAATCAAACTCCAACTGTCTAAAGAGCCATCGAATCCCGCACATCGGGACCCGGAAAAATGGAGGCGAGATTCTAAGGCTGCCCCCAATCCCTGTCAAGCAAAAACCTGGAACACCAGGCGTTTTTTATCGGTTATCGATCAATGGCATCGCGATAAAAAGGGGGCCACAGAGACCCCCACAAACAAGACAGGCGATTTATTACTCAATAATTTTAGCGACCACGCCGGCACCGACCGTGCGGCCACCTTCACGAATCGCAAAGCGCAGCCCGTCTTCCATCGCAATCGGCGCAATCAGCGTCACTGTCATCTGGACGTTATCTCCAGGCATAACCATCTCCACACCCTCAGGCAGCTCACAGGCGCCTGTCACATCCGTGGTACGGAAGTAGAACTGCGGACGGTAGCCCTTGAAGAACGGCGTGTGACGCCCTCCCTCGTCCTTGGACAGCACGTAAACCTCTGCCTCAAACTTGGTGTGCGGCTTGATGCTGCCCGGCTTACACAAAACCTGACCGCGCTCAACGTCATCACGCTTGGTTCCGCGAAGCAGAACACCAACGTTCTCACCAGCACGACCTTCGTCCAGCAGCTTCCGGAACATCTCAACACCGGTGCAGACCGTCTTGGTGGTATCACGGATACCCACAATCTCGATCTCTTCGCCCACCTTGACAACACCGCGCTCAACGCGCCCGGTCACTACCGTGCCGCGTCCAGAGATCGAAAATACGTCTTCGATCGGCATCAGGAACGGCTGGTCAATCGCACGCTCCGGCTCAGGGATATAGGCATCCAGTGCCTCAACCAGCTTGCGGACCGCCGTAGTACCCAGCTCGTTGTCGTCTTCACCGTTCAGCGCCATCAGGGCTGAACCGGCAATAATAGGCGTATCGTCTCCCGGGAAGTCGTAGGCATCCAGCAGCTCACGGAGCTCCATTTCAACCAGCTCAATCATCTCGTTGTATTCTTCAGAGCCAACACCACCGCAATCTTCAGCCAGCAGGTCTGCCTTGTTCAGAAACACCACAACGTAGGGTACACCCACCTGGCGGGACAGCAGGATATGCTCCCGGGTTTGCGGCATCGGACCATCAGTGGCACCACAGACCAGGATGGCACCATCCATCTGCGCAGCACCGGTGATCATGTTTTTCACATAGTCGGCGTGACCCGGGCAGTCAACATGTGCGTAGTGGCGACTCGGAGAATCGTACTCAACATGGGATGTCGCAATCGTGATACCGCGCTCGCGCTCTTCCGGCGCATTATCTATACCATCAAAGGCCATCGCTGAGCCACTGCCCCAAGTTTCGAAGCAAACCCGCGTCAGCGCCGCTGTCAGGGTCGTTTTACCGTGGTCTACGTGACCAATCGTGCCAACGTTTACGTGGGGCTTGTTACGTTCAAACTTTGCTTTTCCCATTGTCTAGATCCTCTTAAAGATATGCTTTTTAATATTTCAAAAATTAGCGCTGGTTTTTTGCGATGACTTCATCGGCAATATTGCGCGGCGCCTCGGCGTATTTGTTAAATTCCATAGCAAATGTAGCGCGGCCCTGAGTGGCTGAACGCAAGTCGGTTGCATAACCAAACATCTCTGCCAGGGGAACCTCTACATTAATGACTTTTCCTGAAACACTTTCGTCCATACCGAGAATGATGCCGCGCCGGCGGTTGAGGTCACCGACCACGTCCCCCATATTTTCCTCGGGAGTAATGACTTCAACTTTCATGATAGGCTCAAGCAGCACTGCGCCACCTTTTTGGGCAAGCTGTTTGGTTGCCATGGAAGCAGCAATCTTATACGCCATTTCAGATGAATCGACATCGTGGTACGAGCCGTCATAGGCTGTTGCCTTCAAACCCAGCAGAGGGTAGCCAGCGAGCACGCCATTCTGCATCTGCTCTTCGATACCTTTTTGAACAGCAGGAATATATTCCTTGGGGACCACACCACCGACGACTTCGTTGACGAATTCCAGCCCCTCAGCATTCTCGTCCTCGCCCGGCTCAAACCGGATCCAGACGTGGCCGTACTGGCCGCGACCACCGGACTGACGCACAAACTTACCTTCAATCTCACAGGTATTGCGAATCGCTTCGCGATAGGCTACTTGCGGTTTACCGATATTGGCATCGACATTAAACTCGCGACGCATCCGGTCTACCAGAATATCCAAATGCAGCTCACCCATACCGGAGATAATGGTCTGACCTGTCTCTTCATCCGTTTTGACACGGAAGGAGGGGTCTTCTTGGGCAAGCTTGCCTAATGCAATGCCCATTTTTTCCTGGTCGGCCTTGGATTTTGGCTCTACGGCAACCGAGATTACCGGTTCCGGAAACTCCATGCGCTCCAGTGTAATAATATTGTTCAAATCACAAAGTGTATCACCTGTGGTCACATCTTTTAGACCAATCGCCGCTGCAATATCACCCGCCAACACCTGCTTGATCTCTTCGCGATTATTGGCGTGCATTTGCACCATACGACCAATGCGTTCTTTCTTACTCTTGACCGGGTTTAATACCGTATCACCAGAATTCAGGGTACCGGAGTAAACACGGAAAAACGTCAGCGTACCTACAAAGGGATCGGTAGCAATTTTAAACGCCAGCGCGGAGAAGGGCTCTTCGTCATCGGCCTTGCGCACCGCTACCGTCTCACCATCGTCCAGAATACCTTCAATGGCTTTCACCTCCGTGGGCGCCGGCAGATATTCAACCACGGCATCCAGCACAGCCTGAACACCCTTGTTTTTGAAGGCTGAACCACCGAGAACCGGCACAATTTCGTTAGCCAGCGTACGGGCACGCAGACCGGCCTTGATCTCCACCTCGCTCAGCGCTTCACCTTCAAGGTATTTGTTCATCAACTCTTCATTGGCTTCGGCAGCGGCCTCAACCATAAACTCACGCATCTCCTGACACTGGTCGACCATCTCTGCCGGTATTTCGGCATATTGAAAGGTCATACCCTGATCAGCTTCGTTCCAAAGCACTGCCTTCATTTTGATCAGGTCGACCACGCCCTTGAAGTTCTCTTCGGAGCCGATGGTCATCTGCAGCGGCACGGCATTGGCCCCTAGACGCTCCTTCAATTGGCGGACAACCATCATATAGTCAGCGCCAGCACGATCCATCTTATTCACAAACACCATGCGCGGCACTTCGTACTTATTGGCCTGCCGCCATACTGTTTCAGTCTGCGGCTGAACGCCGGAAGACCCACAGAGCACCACTACTGCGCCATCCAGCACTCGCAGTGAACGCTCAACCTCAATGGTGAAGTCGACGTGGCCGGGCGTATCGATAACATTGATTCGGTGTTGATCGAACTGCTGATCCATTCCTTGCCAGAAAGTCGTGACAGCCGCCGAGGTGATCGTGATACCACGCTCCTGCTCCTGAGCCATCCAGTCTGTGGTGGCAGCACCATCATGTACTTCGCCCAGCTTGTGTGACAGCCCGGTGTAGAACAACACACGCTCTGTCGTAGTCGTTTTACCAGCATCTACGTGCGCACAAATACCAATATTCCGGTAACGGGCAATGGGAGTCTTACGAGCCACAATTTTTCCCCAACAAACAATTAATCTTAAAAATTACAAAAGGTAGCTGTATGCCAGCTACCCTTTTGCAAAACGAAAGCACGCTACCCGGAACTAGAACCGGAAGTGTGAGAACGCCTTGTTGGCTTCCGCCATACGGTGGACGTCTTCACGTTTCTTCACAGCACCACCCTTGTTCTGGTAGGCATCGACTATCTCGCCAGCCAGACGCTGGGACATGGATTTCTCACCACGATTGCGGGCGTAGTCCACCATCCAGCGCATCGCCAACGCAACACGGCGGGATGGACGCACTTCAACAGGCACTTGATAGGTTGCACCACCAACCCGGCGGGACTTAACCTCAACCATCGGCGCAATATTATCCAGCGCTGTCTCAAAAGCCATCACAGGATCTTCCTTCAAACGGGTTTGAACCACCGTCAGCGCACCGTAAACGATACGCTCGGCAACAGATTTTTTGCCGCTTACCATGACGTGGTTCATAAACTTTGCCAACGTTACATTACCGAATTTTGGATCGGGTAAAATTTCGCGTTTGGCGACAACTCTTCTTCTAGGCATAGTCTGCTCTTCTCTTCAGGGCTATCCGGGATTCACTGAGCGCTGACGCGCACCCGGCCTTACTCAGTTCTTCTTACCGACACACAGTACGTCCGTTATTTCTTGGGACGCTTGGTACCATATTTGGAACGGCGCTGTTTGCGATTATTCACACCAGCGGTATCCAGGCTGCCTCGCACGGTGTGGTAACGAACACCCGGCAAATCCTTGACACGACCGCCACGAATCAGAACCACGCTGTGCTCTTGCAGGTTATGCCCTTCACCGCCAATGTATGAACTGACCTCGTAACCATTTGTCAGGCGAACCCGGCAAACTTTACGCAGTGCCGAGTTTGGCTTTTTTGGCGTTGTTGTATAAACGCGGGTACAGACACCGCGACGCTGGGGACAAGCTTGCAATGCAGGAACGTCGCTCTTGGCAACTCTGCGTTTCCTCGGCTTACGAACCAACTGATTGATCGTTGCCATTCATTAACTCCAGATATAAAAACGCCTTCGCGCAGAAGGCTCCAATAAATAGATCCAGATAGCTGGACCCCACTTTAGGGAGGCGGCATTCTAAAGACAGAGAACCTGCGAGTCAAGCGGCCCGTACGGGCCGCTTGCAAAGCAAATTTTATTCGTCGCTCGAATTCAGCGCCTCGCTTAATGCTGCTTCAATATCGCTGGCACTCACCGTTGTTTCACCAATAACTTCCCGGGCTTCGCGACGTTGCTTGTGATAGGTAAGACCCGTACCCGCAGGCACCAGACGCCCCACCACCACATTTTCTTTCAAACCGCGCAGGAAATCAGCTTTACCAGTAACAGCGGCTTCGGTGAGGACTCGCGTTGTCTCCTGGAAGGATGCGGCAGAAATAAAGCTTTCCGTAGCCAGCGAAGCTTTGGTTATACCCAGCAACAGACGCTCAAATTTAGCCGGAGTTTTGCCATCGTTGTAGAGCGCCTCGTTCTCTTCCAGGACACGGTTGTACTCCACCTGCTCACCTTTTACGAACGACGAGTCACCCATATCGCTAATTTCGACCTTGCGCAGCATCTGGCGAACAATGACCTCAATATGCTTGTCATTGATTTTTACACCCTGGAGACGGTAAACGTCCTGAATTTCATTGACGACATACTTCGCCAGTGAGTCCACACCCTGCAGCCGCAAAATATCGTGAGGGTTGGCAGGCCCGTCGGCTATCACTTCCCCTTTCTCGACATGCTCACCTTCGAACACGCCCAACTGACGCCATTTTGGAATCAGCTCTTCGTAGAAGGGACTTCCGTCTGGTAATGTCTGTCCATCCGTCGGGGTAATAACCAAACGGCGCTTACCCTTGGTTTCCTTGCCGAAGGTAACAGTACCGGTCACCTCGGCGAGAATGGCGGGATCCTTGGGACGACGCGCCTCAAACAAATCCGCCACCCGGGGCAAACCACCGGTGATATCACGGGTTTTCGACCCCTCCTGAGGGATACGCGCAATAACATCACCCGCACCGACCCGGCTCCCGTTGCTGACACTGAGAAGGGAGTGGGTAGGCAGCATATAGTGTGCAGGAACAGTCGAGCTGGGGAAGGTCATTTCCTTGCCCTTGTCATCCAGCATGGTCACCATCGGCTTGAGATCCTTGCCTGCAGATGGGCGCTCATTGGGATCCAACACGGCAATATTGGAGAGGCCGGTCAACTCATCTGTTTGCGTGCGGGTACTGAGCCCCTCCTCCATCCCGGAGAACGCTACATGGCCTGCCACTTCTGTAATAATCGGGTGGGTGTGAGGGTCCCAATTGGCCACCACTTCACCCGCCTGCACTCTGGCGCCCTCTTTAACATTGATCGTCGCGCCATAGGGCAGCTTATAACGTTCGCGCTCGCGGCCGTTTTCATCCGCCAGAGCCAGTTCACCGGAGCGGGAAACGGCAACCAGTTCGCCGTTTTCACGCTCGACCACCTTGATATTAACAAGCCGCACAGTACCACTCATTTTTACCTGGATGCTATCCACAGCAGAGGCGCGTGACGCAGCACCACCAATGTGGAAGGTCCGCATTGTCAACTGGGTACCCGGTTCACCGATGGACTGGGCTGCGATAACCCCGATAGCTTCTCCAGGGTTGACCATGTGGCCTCTGGCGAGATCACGGCCATAGCAGACCGAGCAAATACCAAAACGGGTTTCACAGGTAATGGGGGAACGAACGACCAGCTCATCGATACCCATTGCCTCAATACGATCAACCCATTTTTCGTCAATCATAAGGCCAGCTTCAATGGCGATATCATTGGATCCGGCTTTCATCACATCCACTGCCACCACCCGGCCCAAGATGCGGTCACCGAGTGATTCAATAATATCACCGCCTTCGATAACCGGAGTCATCAGCAGCCCTTCGCTGGTACCACAGTCATGCTCGACCACCACTAGGTCCTGAGACACATCTACCAGGCGCCGCGTCAGATAACCGGAGTTAGCCGTTTTCAGAGCGGTGTCGGCAAGACCCTTCCGGGCACCGTGAGTAGAGATAAAGTACTGCAACACGTTCAGCCCTTCACGGAAGTTTGCAGTGATGGGCGTTTCAATAATCGAACCATCCGGACGAGCCATCAGGCCGCGCATACCAGCCAGCTGACGAATCTGGGCGGGAGAACCCCTGGCCCCGGAGTCGGCCATGATATAGACAGAGTTGAATGACTCCTGCTCCACCTCGACGCCATCCCGGTTGATAACCGGCTCGGTGCTGATGACATCCATCATGGACTTGGCGACCTGGTCATTCGCACGAGACCAGATATCGATCACCTTGTTATATTTTTCACCCTGGGTCACCAAGCCCGAGGAAAACTGGCTTTCAATTTCCAATACCTCGGCATCAGCGCGGGCAATGATTTCACCCTTGGCCTCGGGAATAGTGAAGTCATTAACTCCAATGGAAACTCCGGACTTGGTGGAGAAATCGAAACCGGTATACATCAGCTGGTCGGCAAAAATGACGGTGGCCTTCAGACCAACATCGCGATAGCAGCGGTTGATAATGCGAGAGATCGCCTTTTTGGTCATCGGCTGATTAACCAGGTCGAAACTCAGACCTTCCGGAACGATACCCCAGAGCAGTGCACGACCGACGGTCGTGTCAGCAATAAAAGTACGCGCCAGACGCTCACCTTCTTCGCTGAAGGTAACTTCGTGGATACGAACTTTTACCTTTGCCTGCAAGTGCGCGTGCTTGCCGTAATAGACCCGCGAAACTTCCTGAAGGCTGCCAAACACCCGGCCTTCACCCTGCGCATTGATCCGCTCACGGGTCATGTAATAGAGACCCAACACAACATCCTGAGACGGCACAATAATCGGCTCACCACTAGCGGGAGACAGGATGTTGTTGGTGGACATCATCAACGCCCGGGATTCCAGCTGCGCTTCCAGAGTCAGGGGAACATGGACCGCCATCTGGTCGCCGTCAAAATCGGCGTTGTAGGCCGCACAGACCAGCGGGTGCAACTGAATGGCTTTACCTTCAATCAGCACCGGCTCAAACGCCTGAATACCGAGACGGTGAAGCGTAGGAGCCCGATTGAGCAAGACGGGGTGTTCGCGGATCACATCATCAAGAATATCCCAAACCACCGACTCTTCACGCTCAACCATTTTCTTGGCCGCTTTAATGGTGGTTGCCAGTCCACGCAACTCCAGCTTCGAGAAGATAAAGGGCTTGAACAGCTCCAGCGCCATACGCTTTGGCAGGCCGCATTGATGCAGACGCAATGTCGGACCAACAACAATCACTGAACGCCCGGAATAGTCCACACGCTTGCCCAGCAGGTTCTGACGGAAACGACCCTGCTTACCCTTGATCATGTC
>CATLZI010000011.1 GCA_950063125.1 uncultured Porticoccus sp.
GTCGGAGACTGAGCCGGAGACTGAGTCGGAGACTGAGCCGGAGACTGAGCCGGAGCAAGAACCTGAACATGAGCAGGGACCTGAGTCGGAGCCGGAGTTGGAGGACGAGTCATCATCTGACTTTGAGGACGCGCTTGCATCGCTCACTGATGTACTCACGAACCGGCCTACCCCCTCGTCGCAGGAGGACAGTTTTGTACCGACCATGGGGAATTTGCATGATGCGCACATTGCCTTGATCAACCAGGCACAGCAGACCAATGATATCGTGGTCTGCTCCATTTTCGTCAATGGACTCCAGTTTGGCCTCAACGAGGACTGGGACAAATATCCCCGTACCCTTGAAGCTGACTCTGGTCGTCTGCGCGACGCCGGTTGCGATTTTCTGTTTCACCCCAATGATCAGGAAATGTATCCCAATGGACTCGATACCCAAACCCGGGTGATTTGTCCGACCATGACCGACGTGCTCTGTGGTGCCAGTCGTCCTGGGCACTTTGAGGGCGTCACTACGGTGGTGACCAAACTCTTCAACATAGTACAACCGGATGAGGCGGTTTTCGGGATGAAGGATTTTCAACAGCTGGCCGTGATTCGGCGCATGACAGAAGATCTCTGTGTCCCCGTCGTGATTACCGGGGCGCCGATTCACCGTGAACCGGATGGCCTGGCCATGAGTTCCCGGAACAGTTTTTTGACGCCCGAGGAGCGGCCCAAAGCCAATCAGCTGTATCTCAGCCTCAACTGGATTGTGAGCCAGATAAACGCGGGTAATCGCGATTACAAGGCTCTTGAAAAACAGGCCAGTGAGCAGATTGAGGGCGTTGGTTTCAGGGCCGACTACATCAGTGTCTGCAATAGCAAGACACTGCAAATGGCGGCAGATGACGATCACGACATTACTGTTCTGGGCGCCATGTACACGTCCGGTGCCCGCTTAATTGATAATATTTCCCTGAACTAGAGGAATCGCTTTATGCTGAATACCATGCTTAAAGGCAAACTTCATATGGCCAGCGTTACCCATGCGGAGCTCTGGTACGATGGTTCCTGTGCTATTGATGCCAACCTGCTGGAGATAGCGGGGCTGAGAGAATTTGAACAGATCGACATCTACAATGTGAACAACGGTGAACGATTCACCACCTACATTATTTGTGCAGAACACGGCTCCGGTATTATTTCTGTGAATGGCGCTGCAGCTCGCAAGTGTCAGGTGGGAGATCGTTTGATTATTGCCACCTATGCCCAATATACCGAAGAAGAGTTGGTCCGACACAAGCCTAAACTGGTTTATCTGGACGAATGTAACAAAATTGTTCGGGCGTCAAATACTATCCCTGTCCAAGTTGCCTGACCTGAGACCTTGTCCCACTACTGTTTCGGTCAATAGAGTTCCGGAATGAACGACCAGGTATCGTCTTTCTCTTGTCAAAAGGTCCCCGGGTAGGGCTAGGAGATGTGTCGGCTTGTAACGCCTGAACAGGGTGGGGTGGGGCGCCAATAGTGATTAGAACTGTGTCACCCCAGCCAGGATATTGGGCTAGGTTGGCTTAATGGCATTTTCAGAGGGAAGCGCTGCTTCTTCGTCACCTTCAATTAAGGGGAGATGATTGATGACGCTGCTCAGTTTGTCGAGGTGCTCTCCTGAAATATCTATAAAACGGAGAACTATTCCTGCTTTCTTCTTACCCCGCCGGATTCTAAGAAAAGCGGCTTTGATATTTTTGATGACTACCACTTCATTCAAATCGGAAAATAACCTAATTTCCTTAAACACAGTGTTCTTGCCATCGGGAAATATTTTCTCCAGGACTTTTTCAGTTACCCCTTCATTGAGATAGAGGCAACCACCCCTGATGTTTAACACCATGTAGCCAGACCTTGTGTCTTCATAAAATGAGAATGGGTCCAGATTTTTGAGAGTTATCTCACATCTGCCGATCACCCGGTTTCCGCTAAATTTCCTTTTGTCCCGATTTTTCCCTTTCACAATATTGCTTTGCCTTCTAACTTTATGGGCGCAGTGGGTAAACGTTTGCTCTCCATGACACACCGATTCGCAAACCATAAATCATGTTTTGTCAGTTTGATATCATTGAGTGCAAAAGAGGTAATTTAAAGAGTATGGTAGAGCATATATGGTAATCCATGCCCGACGATGTGCGGTTCACACTACTTTATCAGCATGTAGGAAAAACACACTCACCTGGATGTGATCAGCTACTGGTTGCGTTAATTTATAATTAACGCAGGAAGAATCAAGAAATGCAATTTCGGCCGTTCTTTTTTGCATCGTATAGTGCCTGATCAGATCGTCTTATGAGCTCTTCGTGGTGCTCCCCATGACGATATGAGGCCAAACCAATACTGACTCTCGGTGTAATGCTGTGGTTGTTTATTTCAACAGCCGAGTTGCCAAGTGATGCCATGATCTGTTTTGCTGCACTGCGGGCACCAACAAGATCTGTGTTAGGTAATAGCAACACAAATTCATCTCCACCGAATCGAAAGGGAAGATCCGAAATACGCAGTACCTGCCTGATAGCTTTTGATGCGTGCTTTAATATCTGGTCACCGCCGATATGACCGACCCGATCATTGATTATTTTAAAATTATCAATATCAATCATCATGACTGACAGGTCGTAACCATGTCGCTCAGCTCGTTTGGTTTCTTTGGGTAGTAGTTCGTCCAGTGATTTTCTGTTCATGACACCGGTCAAGGCATCATAGAAGGCCATTTTTTCCATTGCCCGGAAATCCAGGGCATTTTTCAGATAGTGAGCAAGGCAACCAATACTTTGTTCATGAACAAACAGATCCTGTTCAGAGAAGCGTTTTTGGCTGCTGATAGTCAAGTCCCCCAGATAACGTTTTTGTAGTCGCAAAGTGTAGTGGGCCTTGTGAACCCGCAGTGACCCCGATATAAGAGAGATATCGTCATCAGGATAAACATATTCAACGCTGCCCAAGGGTTGTTGTTCGCTTAACCAAACGAAAAAGTGATTGATCAGGGAGCCGACATCAAGTGAACCCTGAAGCCTTTGGTGAAGCCTCAACTGGTTTCTGTCCGAGATCAACTGATGGGGCGGCTGGTTTTGTGGCGAGCGATCCGCCGGGGATTTCGCTACATTTTGCGAAGTGTTTATCGGTATTACTTTTTCCATAAAACATGTATGTCCATGTCTTTGCTAGCCGAATCAAGAGTGGCTGAAATTCTGATGGGTGGTAAGTATGAGGCAATAAAAAAACTATTATGAGGGATCGAATACTTCTTGACAATTAAATGGCGAGTTTATTTATTTGTCTTTTTTTGCTGCCAGATAGACGGAAAATTGACGGTTTTTCAGGCCGGCAGACCAGTGCGGATATGATGTCGTTGCAGTTTCATCAACCATTGGCTGAGTTGTTTGCGAGTCAAACTGGATAGTGAGCTGAACTCCATGCCAATTCTGCTGGCTGGTACCTGCGGGGCCGCTTTGTTGTACCTGACCTGAGCGTCGAGTGATAAGGGTTCGAAGTCAGTAAAGTTGATTTCGCAGTGAACGAGTTGTGTGTCGCTGATCGTTTGCGGCACATGGAATCTGATACAGAGACCGTTATCTGAAATGTTTTCGAGCTCCGCACGAAGCCTTTGTCCGTCCTGGGTCAATATGTTAACCGAGGGTGCCTGCTCCCTTCGTATCGGCACCCTGAAGCTGGTGCGTTGCTCTGAAAAGTCAAGCTGTTGGGGGAAGGCGATTTTGTGACAGGGAAAACCGTCTTCTTCAATGGTTGGGGACAGGTGTCTGGATTTGAATTGGTAAAGGGTGCCGCCATGGCTCACCTGTATCGTCAGGTCGTCGCTGGACTTGAGTTGTTTGTTGCCTTCCTTGGGAATCAACGGGGCGATACGCAACCAGTTGCCTGGCATGCTGACCAAGTAGGAGGTGTGAGCAACATTCTTTTTACCGAATCTCACCTGTAGTGGCACTCGGGCCTGCTGAAAATTTTTCAGCAGTGCGGTAATTGAATCCGCTGAAGAAACGGTGTCAGTCATTGTCCGGGTGCCCATTGGCTCAGACTTTTCCGAATGAGCGTGTGCTGGTGCCCGAAACCTTATCTCCGTGATTGGAGTAGGTGGGTGTGGTATTTTCCTGACGCAGAATGTTGAGTGCGCTGGTGGCATAACGCTGTTGTTTTAGAATGAGCTTGCCGTTGTGGCGGTTTATCTCCTGGCAGCGTGTTGCCAGGTCGTTTAGATCGTTGATGGCGGTCAGCAAGGGTTTTGGATTGATGCTATCCGAGGCCAATTTCTCCATACCCTCCCGGCCCTTGCTTCCAGTCATTTTCTGCATTAATTGTTCCCGGGCATGGGTTGCATGGCGCTGGGAGTCCAGCAGTCTATTTTTCTCCGCGGTAAGAGCCTCGATCTCACTAATATCGGTTGAGAGGAGCGCTTCGGTTTCTCTTGTCAGAACATCAAGCAATAAAGACAATTGGTTTAGCTCTGAAACCAGCAAGTTGGCGAAATTCTTTTCCGGCCCGTGATCCATAAGTTATAAAAGGTCCCGCTCGGTTTGCAGCAGCTTGCTGACAATTTTATCAGTGTCAATCTGGTACTGGCCATCAGCTATCGCCGTTTTAATCGCATTGACCCGCTGGCTGTCAATGTCAGGGATTTGGGACAGGCTTGCTTCCAGCTTGAGCATTTCTGTTGCTGCAGCGGTCAGTGTGACGCTATCGTTTTGCCCTGTAGACGATGCACCGTCCCTGGAATCGGTTCGTGATTTTTCGGATGTGCTGCCAGCTCGCTGCGAACCCTGGTTCAGGTCAGCTCTGGTGGGTTTGATGTTCATGTCACTCTCTATAGGTTTCATAGCTGGTAGGCCATCTCTCCTGAATCATAGCGGCAAAAGATAGAAAAACTTTAGTGCGCACACTGGGTACTATTATGGCACGCTTACAGTCCCGTCGAAATTGGCAATACCCTCCACCTGCTGGTTGCTGCTCAGGTTTGTTACCCGCACACGTTCACCAGCTGTGGCGTCTCCCAAGGCCTTGCCCTGCATTCGCACCTGCAGATTGCCGGCGCCGGCAACCAGTGTGACCTGTTGGCCCCGTTTGATTACTTTCGGGGGTCTGAGTTGATTGACTCCTATTGTGGAGCCAGCGTCGAGTGATCTCGTTAGCTCCATCCCGATAATCTGCTCCACTTCGTAGACAACGCCACTGATGGCCGTATCGATGGGCTGGTCAATAACAGTGAGATCGGCCTCGCTGATTATAGTGTTGCGTGCCAATGGTCTTGCCAACACCGGTACCGCCCGTTGTGCAGAGATATGTGCGCGCACATAAATTGTCCAGGGTTGGCTGGACGCACAGCGCACACCAACATTAACGGCACCGAGGGAAGGGGCTCCCGGCGGCATAAAGGTATCCAGAGGTTGTTCGCAGCCGGGCAACCTTAGTCGTTCATCCAGAGAGCGAACCCGGACCTTCACATTGTCATAGCCGAGAGCCTGAGCTCTTCTTTTACCGGCAAGAACAACGGTATCCGTGATGCTTTGCAAAGATTGATTACCCTGATTTGAAAAAGCTCCCTGGCAGATAGCTGACAGTAGCAGGCAGGGTAACAACTGGAAGCGCCAAATTTTTGTCATTTGCTCTGGAAAATAATGAGTTCCCCCTCGTTTAAGCATTAACCGTGCCAGTTGTCATGGGCGGCAAACTTTGCCGCCGGGGTGAAGGGTTGCCGATGGATCGGCTGTCAGTGTTGCCGTTATTTTATTTAAGTCATTGAAATAAAATAATTAAATATGTTGGCACGCAATCTGTATAGGAAAAGGGTAGAGGTTTGAATAAATGAATGTAATTGACAAAGTTTTTGGTATCTCTCCGTCGGTCCTGGCGCTGCGTTCGCAGCGTACAGAAATGATCTCCGCGAATCTGGCCAATGCGGATACTCCTGGGTACAAGGCAAAAGACATTGATTTTCAGGCTGCGCTTGGTCGGGCCACAGGGGACTACGAATTGTTGCAAACCAATAAAGCCCACATGACCGTGAACGGTATCGATAAGGAAGAGGGGATGTACCGGGTCCCTATTCAGCCGTCACTGGACGGGAATACGGTTGAAACAGATCGTGAACATGGGGCGTTTATGGAGAACGCGATTCGCTATCAGGCCAGTCTTGATTTCCTTGATGCGCGGATTAAATCCACATTGCAGACGCTGCGTGGAGAGTGACTATGAGCCTGTTTAATGTCTTTGATATTTCCGGTACGGCCCTCTCCGCACAGAGTGTCAGGTTAAACGCCATTTCGAGCAATATGGCAAATGCCGACGTGGTGAGTGGCAGTGCAGAGACTGCATACCGGGCAAGATACCCGGTTTTTACTTCTGCTTACGATGCCGTAAGTGGCAATAGTGACGCAGTTGGTGTGCGGGTTTCCGGAATGGTGGAATCCAAGCTTGCGGCCCGTCAGGAATACATGCCGTCACATCCGATGGCGGACGAAAACGGTTTTATCTACATGTCCAACGTCAACATCGTAGAAGAGATGGCAAATATGATCTCTGCCTCCCGCTCCTATCAAAGCAGTGTCGAGGCAATGAATACAACCAAACAGCTGATCCTCAGGACCTTGAGTCTGGGTCGTTAAGCGATAAGCGTCAGGAAGAAATGATTATGAGTAGCGTAGCCAGTCTGTCAGAGCTTTTCCCCAGCACAGTGCAAGGGGAAACCATTAAGAATAATCCCAATGAACTGGGACAGGAAGATTTTATGACGCTGCTGGTTACGCAGCTTGAGAATCAGGACCCAACCAAGCCCATGGATAATTTGGAATTTATCAGTCAGCTTGCCCAGTTTGGCACTGTGTCGGGTATTCAGGACCTGCAGGGCGGGTTTAGTGGCTTGTCGTCAGTTTTGTCTGGAAGTCAGGCTTTGCAGGCGGCAGGTTTGGTGGGGCAAGAGGTCTCCACCAGTTCAAACATGGGTTATCTGGCTGAAGAGGGTGGTGAGCTCAACGCTACGGTTGCTCTGCCTGGAGATGCCACCAGTTTGAAGCTCTACGTTCAGGACGAGAGTGGTCAGCTCATCTATAGCAGATCTTTCGGTACGACTGAGCAGGGCAACCTGAACGTCAGCTGGGATGGCACAGATGCTGAGGGTAATACCGTTGCGCCCGGCCGCTATCGTTTGAGCGCGGAGGCATGGATAGATGGTCAGAACGAAGCCGTGTCGGTTTATCCCCGCCAGCGGGTGGAGTCAGTCAGTGTGGCTGGCGACGGTAGTGGCGTATTGCTAAACCTGGCGGATGGTAGCCAGGTCTCGACATCATCCGTTAAAAGCTTTCATTAAATAAATCTGGAAATTCAGTGACGCAAGGTCAGGAGATAAAACATGGCATTTGATACAGCAGTATCGGGCATCAAGGCGGCAAGCGCGGATTTGGGGGTGGTCGGTAACAATATTGCAAACAGTTCCACTACCGGCTTCAAGTTATCACGGGCAGAATTTTCTGATGTGTATGCCACCAGCCTGTTGGGTGCTGGTGGTAATGCCATTGGTAAAGGCGTCAGCCTGGCGGGAGTAACCCAGGAATTTACCCAGGGGAATATCAGCTTCACCAACAATGCGCTTGATCTGGCCATTAACGGTAGCGGGTTCTTTTTGCTGAGCGATGAGGGCGCATCGACTTATACCCGTGCGGGCAACTTTCAGGTGAACCGTGAAGGTCTTATCGTGACGAGCGAAGGCCAGAGGCTCCAGGCTTTTCAAGCCGACAACCAGGGAAATATCAACGGACAGTTGGGAGATTTACAGTTGGACACCTCCCTGATTGAGCCGAACCCCACTGGTTCAGTAGACATTACGCTAAACCTTGACTCGCGAGAGACTGCACCGCTGGTTCCTTTTGGCGGGCCTTTCGATGCTTTTGCTGTACCCCCCACCAGTCCTGACAGTAATTCTTTCAATGCTACCAGCTCTACAACGATTTACGACGAGCTGGGCAACCCTCACGTGTTAAGTACGTTTTTTGTGAAAACATCAACGGCTAACCAGTGGGAAGTTCATACGCTGGTTGATGGTGTGACAACGTCTGGACCGGATACGCTGACGTTCCAGTCAAACGGTCAATTTGATCCTGCCACCTTGCCGGTAGAGGTCAATGTTGCTGGTTGGACACCCCTTAATTCTGATGGCGCGCCCACGGGTGCCAACGCCCAGAGTTTCACTGTTTCCCTATCCAATGGCACTCAGTTCGGGTCTGATTTTGCAGTTAGCACGATTGTTCAGGACGGCTTTACTACGGGCCAGCTGCGTGGGCTGGAAATTGATAGTACCGGGGTTGCCTTTGCCCGTTACACCAATGGCCAGGCTCGCGCACTGGGACAGGTGGCTATTGCAGGGTTTGCCAACCCAAATGGTCTCCAACCTCTCGGCGGTACCAGTTGGGCGGAGACTTTCTCATCTGGTGCGGCAACCCTGGGTGAACCTGGCAGCTCCGGGTTGGGGGTGATTCAGTCCGGGGCGCTGGAAGATTCCAATGTGGAAATTACCGAGCAGTTAGTGAATATGATTATTGCCCAGCGCAATTTTCAGGCAAATGCCCAGGTGATTCAGACAGAAGATGCGATTACACAAACCGTTATTAATCTCCGCTAGCAGGTAGTGATTGAGCCATGGATCATTTCGTCTATATAGCCGCTTCCGGTGCCAGGGAAACCATGCTGGCTCAGGCAGCGAATAGCCATAACCTGTCCAACGCGTCGACCACCGGTTTTCGTGCTGATCTGGTTGCGGCGCGCAGCGCTTATCTCTCGGGTGCCGGTCATGAGAGTCGCGCTTATGCAGGAATCAGGAGCCAGGGAGTCGATTTTCGTGAAGGTGTGATTACCGCCACCGGCCGTGATCTGGATGTGGCGATCAATGGCGAAGGCTGGATGGCGGTACAGGCCCCGGATGGTTCAGAAGCGCTGACTCGACGTGGCGACCTGCGTATCGATTCGTTCGGTCAGTTAACCAACGGTGCCGGGCAATCCGTTCTCGGTAAGGCGGGCCCTATTGCTCTGCCACCCTATTCGCAACTGGGCATCGGTGCCGATGGCACTATCTCTATCGTTCCCCTCGGAGAAGACCCCAATACCCTGGTGGAATTTGATCGCATCAGAGTAGTGAATCCCGACCCGTCCCTGCTCACCAAGGGTGAAGACGGTCTGGTTCGCCTTCAGGGGGAAGGGCCTGCAGTTGAAGACGCGAGCATAAGGCTGATTCCGGGGTCGCTGGAGAGCAGCAATGTGAATGCCGTGGAATCCATGGTGAGAATGATCGAGTTGGCACGTCAGTTCGAGAGCCACGTAAAAATGATCAAGACTGCCGAGGAGCTGGATAGCTCTTCTGCGGCATTGATGAGAATAAGCTAGGGAGTTGACCAATGAATCAAGCACTGTGGATTGCAAAAACCGGGCTGGATGCCCAGCAGACCAAGATGTCAAATATTGCCAACAACCTGGCCAACGCCGGCACCACCGGTTACAAGCGAAGCCGGGCTATTTTCGAAGATCTGTTATATCAGAATGTTCGTCAGGTGGGCGCTCAGTCTTCCCAGGATACCCAGTTGCCATCGGGCTTGATGATAGGTACGGGTGTCCGTGTAGTGGCTACGGAAAAACTGTTTACCCAGGGAAACCTGGCACAAACCGAAAATATGCTGGATATGGCCATTCAGGGACGCGGCTTTTTCCAGATTCTGCTTCCCGATGGTACTCAGGCCTATACCCGGGACGGTTCCTTTCAGGTTGACAATCAAGGACAGATGGTGACGTCTGCCGGCTATATTCTCCAGCCTTCGGTGACGCTGCCGGAGAATGCACTTTCGGTGAATATTGGCTCTGACGGTACGGTTTCGGTCAGGCAGCCGGGTTCCTCCGCTGTCAGCCAGGTAGGAACAATCCAGTTGGCGGATTTTGTGAATCCCGCGGGGTTGCAGCCCATTGGAGAAAATCTCTTTCTGGAGTCCAATGCCAGCGGTTCACCGCAGACCGGTAACCCCGGTCTGAATGGGCTCGGAACAGTGTTTCAGGGGTATGTGGAGAGCTCGAATGTCAACGTGGTAGAAGAGCTGGTCAACATGATCGAGACTCAGCGAACCTATGAAATGAACTCCAAGGCAATATCTACCACGGATCAGATGCTCCAGTATGTGGCCAGTAACCTCTAGGTATGGTGAAGCAAATGAGGTTCGCATCATTCGGTTTGCTGTTTATGTTGCTCGGCTCGTTGCTGGCGGGCTGCAGTGGCATGCCCAAGGAAAGTCATCCGGATTATGCTCCGGTGGAATTGCCCGAAATGGACAGCACCGACAGACAGTTGCCCACCGGTGCCATTTATCAGGCTGACCAGAATGTCAGCCTGTTCGAGGACGCCAAGGCTCGGCAGGTAGGTGATGTGGTCACGGTGATTCTGGCGGAGGCCACCAATGCTGCAAAGAGTAGCGACACCACCCTCGACAAAAGCAGTAATACTTCGATTGCAGACCCGATTATCGGCAACCGTTCCAACTTTGACCTGGGTGTCGACCTTTCCTCCGCCAGCGGTTTTGAGGGAGAAAGTGCCAGCAACCAGCGCAACAGTCTGACCGGCAGCATCGCTGTCACCGTCGCCCGGGTGCTGCCCAATGGCTATCTTTATGTGCAGGGTGAAAAGTGGATACAGATCAATCAGGGGCACGAGTACATCCGCCTGAAAGGCATCGTTCGCCCGGTGGATATCTCCTCCAGTAATACGGTTCTTTCGACCATGGTAGCCGATGCCCGTATTTCCTACGGCGGCACCGGGGCACCGGCGGAAGTGAATATGGTGGGGTGGTTGTCGCGTTTCTTTATGAGTCCACTGTGGCCATTTTAGGAGAATTTCATGGGTGCTAGCACCAGAATCTGTACGGTTGTTCTCTGCCTGTTTTCTGTTTTTGCTGCCCCCTGGGCATTTGCAGAGCGCATTAAGGACATCGCCTCCATCGATGGTGTGCGCAGTAACCAGCTGGTTGGTTATGGCCTGGTGGTTGGTCTGGATGGCAGCGGCGACCAGACCACCCAGACACCGTTTACCGTGCAAAGTGTCAAGAGCATGCTTGCCAAGCTGGGTGTATCGCTACCGGCCAATGTCAATCTCCAGTTGAAAAATGTTGCGGCTGTGATGGTTCATGCGGAGCTGCCCCCGTTCGCGAAACCCGGTCAGACCATTGATGTCACGGTTTCCTCCCTCGGCAATGCAAAAAGTCTGCGCGGGGGCTCTTTGTTGATGATGCCGTTAAAGGGTGCTGATGGGCAGACCTATGCAGTTGCCCAGGGCAACCTGTTGGTCAGTGGTTTCGGTGCGGATGGCGCCGATGGCTCGAGTGTGACCGTCAATGTGCCCAGTGCCGGCCGCATCCCCAACGGGGCAACGGTGGAACGGGGTGTGGTCAGCCCATTCAATCACGATGCTTCACTGGTGATGAATCTTCATGCTGCGGATTTCACCACGGCTTTTCGTGTGGCTACCAGTATTAATGAGTCCCTGGGAGAGGGGGTGGCCCGGCCTCTCGATGGTGGCTCTGTGGAAATCCGTGCACCACTGGATCCGGCAGAAAAAGTGGCTTTTGTTTCAATGCTGGAAAACCTGCAGGTGAAGCCTCCCAGTGCCCCGGCACGGGGGTGATTGGCCGGGAGGTTCGGCTTGAGCCCGCCGCTGTGGCCCATGGCAGCCTGATCGTGACGATCAACGAAAACATCAATGTCAGTCAGCCAGAGCCTTTTGCCCGGAGAGGCAATACGGTGGTGACGCCGGAATCCGAAGTATCGGTGGAGCAGCAGGGTACCCGTATGTTCCTGCTGGATGCGGGTGTGACACTCAATGACCTGGTTGAAGCTGTCAACAAAGTCGGTGCCGCCCCCGGTGATCTGGTGGCAATTCTGGAGGCATTGGAGCGTGTGGGTGCGCTGCGTGCCCGCTTGATCGTGATCTAGCCATGGCAGAGGCAATGACGTCGACATTCATGGATATCCAGGGGCTGGCTTCGTTGCGCAGCCATGCTCGCGAGGCTCCAGGGACGGCTATTTCCGAAGTGGCCGGACAGTTTGAGTCTCTTTTTGTGCAGATGATGCTCAAGTCCATGCGCGATGCCACCGTAGATGGCGGCCTTTTCGACAGCAGTCAGCTGGATACCTATCAGCAGATGTTTGACCAGCAGATTTCGCTTGAGCTCTCACAGCAGGGCGGTATTGGTTTGGCAGATATTCTTGTCACTCAATTGGGCGGTGGGGCACGGTCTGAACCGGTAATTGATGAGGTGGGGAACGTGCAGCCGTTGGTCTCTTTTGAGCGACCTCCACTGAGGGTACAGCGGGAGGTGCCTGGGTTAATTCCCCCGGCGGCAGAGCGGCAGCCAGTCACCCGGGTTGCCAGTGCCACCAGTGCCACCAGTGTCACAGGAAAGAATGGCCTGGCATCTTCACCGGAAGAATTCGTGCAGGCAGTCTGGGATGATGCGGTGGCAGCCGCCGACGAACTCGGTCTGGATCCGGCTGTTCTGGTGGCCCAGTCGGCGCTGGAAACGGGCTGGGGCAAGAAAGTTATTCAGGCCGCGGACGGCAGCAGCAGCTTTAACCTTTTTGGCATCAAGGTGGGGAATGGCTGGCGAGGTGATTCCTCTATCGTAAATACCATGGAGTTCAGGGATGGACTGGCAGCGCTGGAAAAAGCAGCCTTCAGGGTATATGACTCATTGTCCACCGCGTTCAAGGACTATGTGAGTTTTCTGAAAAACAATCCGCGCTATCAGGGTGCGCTGGAGAAAGTATCCGACAGCAAAGCATTTCTGACAGAGTTGCAGCAGGCGGGCTATGCCACCGATCCAAAATATGCCGAAAAAATCCTGGGTATTCTGGAGAGGGGTAACTACAGCAATCTGGTCAACCAATTAAAGAATTCCGGAGAAGAGTCGCTAACTGGTACCTAGGGTTAGCCCATCAGTGCGTCCATTCACTGGACTGCCAGGCAGGATAAGGCATCGTGGCAAATATTTTTAACATCGGCACATCGGCACTGCTCTCCTTGCAGCAATCGATCAATACCACCGGGCACAATATCGCGAATGTGAATACGGATGGTTACAGTCGCCAGCGGGCTGACTTTGATACCTTGCCGCCCCAGCTGAGTGGAGGAAATTATATTGGCTCAGGGGTGACAGTGGACTCCATAGAGCGTATTTACGATCAGTTTCTGGTTTCGGAAGTTCGTACCCGTACATCCTCCCACAGCGGTTTCGATACGCTTTATCAGTTGTCTTCCCGGCTGGATGGCATGCTCGGCAACGACAATGCCGGTTTGGCGCCTGTGCTCGGGGAGTTTTTCAGTGCCGTACAGGATGTTGCGAACAATCCCGGATCATTGCCTGAGCGCCAGGTACTGCTCGGGCAGGCAGAAGCGCTGGCAGACCGTTTTCACTACCTGGACAGCAACCTGCGCAGCCTTAATAGCGAAGTCAATGCCAGGATAGAGGGTACCGTAGGTGAGATTAATTCACTGGCGGCCAGTATCGCCAGCCTGAACAAGCAGATTGTCAGTGCCACTGGTCAATCCGGTGGAACTGTGCCGAATGATTTGCTGGACAAACGTGACCAACAGCTCAGCCAACTGGCAAAGTATGTTGGTGTCACCACCGTGACTCAATCCGATGGCGCCATTAACGTGATGATTGGCAAAGGGCAGGCGTTGGTGGTTGGTGGTAATGCAGAGTCGTTTCAAACCGTTAGTAATCCATTCGATAGCACCCAGACCATGATTGGCATTTCTGGCGCAGGAGGCAATGTCTCGGATATCACCCGTTTTCTCAGTGGTGGATCGCTGGGTGCTGTCCTGGATTTTCGGGAGGGTGTACTTAATCCTGCTGCCAATCAACTCGGACTGATCGCCGTTGGACTGACATCCACTTTCAATGAGCAACATCAGCTCGGGATTGATCTGGAAGGTAATCCTGGCGGAGATTTTTTTCAGCCGCTGACAGCAACGTCGACAGAGCATCCTGCCAACACCGGGTCGGCATCAGTGTCAGCCACCATTACTGACGCCACCGCACTGACCGGTGATGACTACAATCTTCGTTTTGACGGTAGCCAGTGGGTCTTGACCAATCTTTCCAATAATAGCAGTCAAAGCGGTGCAGGTCCGTTTTCAGTGGATGGGTTGACGGTTAGCACCGCCGGGATTCCCGCCAGTGGTGACAGCTTTCTGATTCAGCCCACCCGTTTGGCCGTCGGGCAATTTGCCGTGGCGCTGAGTCGGCCAGAAGATTTTGCCGCCGCATCGCCCCTTCGCGCTCAGCAGGCTTTGTCAAATCAGGGTTCAGCCGATATTGCCGACCTCAGGGTCAGTGATACATCGGGGTTGCCGCTGGCCGGTACGGTGACATTGACGTTTAACCCCGATGCGCTCGGGGCGGGGGTGCCTGGTTTCGATATGTCCGGTATGGCCGGCGGACCCTTGGCCTATAACCCCGCCACAGAGAGTGCTGGCAAATCGTTCACTCTTGCCGGCTTCGAGTTCAGTATCGATGGCGTGCCGCAGGCCGGTGATGAGCTGGTCATAGAAAATAATACCAATGGTACCGGTGACAATGGCAATGTATTAAATCTGGCCTCGCTGCAGATTTCCAGGGAGCTGATGAATGGTACGGTCAGTTATCAGGAGGCCTATGCAAGCACGGTCGCCGATGTTGCGGTTAAAACCCGCCAGGCAGAAAAAGCCCTTGGCACCGAACAGGTGCTGCTGGATCAGTCGGTTTCAGCGAGAGAGAGTGTATCGGGTGTGAATCTGGACGAGGAGGCGGCAAATCTTATCCGCTACCAGCAGGCCTATCAGGCCGCTGCCCAGATAATTGCGGTGGCTGATGAGCTGTTCCAGACCTTGCTCAGCTCCGTCCGTCGATAGGTGGGTGCCAATATGCGTTTATCCAGTGTACAAATCTTTCAGCAGGGAATTTCGGGAATACTTGATCAGCAGAGCAAGTTGGCCAAAACGGAACAACAGCTGGCCACGGGCAAGCGTATCCAGGTTCCTTCAGATGATCCGGTAGCGGCTGTGCAGATTTTGAATCTCAATGAAGATATGGCGTTGCTGGATCAGTATCAGCGCAATGGTAATTTGGCCGAGGGGCAGCTGGCACTGGAAGATACGGTGCTTGCCAATGTGGGCAATGTGCTGCAACGGGTCAGGGAGTTGGTGGTTCAGGCCAACAATGCCTCCCAGTCCGTTGAAACCCGCCGCAGTGCGAGTGTGGAAATAGAAGGGTTGCTTGAACAGCTCCAGTCGCTGGCCAATACCCGAGACTCGGAAGGTGAATATATTTTTGCCGGGTTTCAGGCCGACGCAGTGCCGTTTACCCGGCAAAACGGTCAGTACGCCTACCAGGGTGATGATGGTCAACGATTCCTGCAGTTGGGCAAGTCGTCCCAGTTGGCGGTAAGGGATTCCGGGTTTAATGTCTTTATGGCTGTGCCCACCGGTAATGGCCGCTTTGATGTTAGGCCTGACGCCGCCAATGCCGGCACAGGAGTAATTGGCAGTGCCACGGTTGACGGCAGTTTTGTTCGGGATACCTATTCAATCACTTTCAGTCAGGCGCTTCCCGGTGATCCGGTGACATATGAAGTGCGGGATTCCTCCAATGCCCTGTTGGCCAGCGGTAACTACGAGGAGGGTGACGAAATCAATTTTGCCGGAGCCAGCATTCAGGTTGGCGGTCTCCCTGTCGATGGTGATCGTTTTGAGGTTTCCCCCGCTGCCCGTGAAGGCATGTTTGCCAGCATTCAGGCTATTGCAGATTCTCTGGCCAGTGCGGTTGATTCCCCCGCAGGGGTGGCTTCGGTCAACAACGCCATGGGCCGTGGATTGAACAATCTCGATCAGGCCATTAGTCACATGCTGGCAGTTAGAGCTGACGTGGGCGTTCGCCTGAATCAGGTGGAAAATCAGCAGTCACTGAATGAGGATTTTAATCTGCAATTGGAGCAGACCCTTTCCAGTGTGCAGGACCTCGATTACGCGCAGGCCATCAGTGAACTTAACCTGCAGCTAACCGCATTGCAGGCTGCCCAGCAGGCTTATGTGAAAGTCCAGGGGTTATCCCTGTTTAATTATCTGTAATAGCCCCATCTTGTTTGTTTTCCTTTTAGGCCAGGTAATTGCTGTGTTGGCAATACTGCTTTGTCCGCCTTCTTTTGTGAGAGGCATCACATTTTGTTGCTTGAACTGTAGAGGTCGTCACACTTTCTTCTTTAAATCAATGGATTGAAAAAAAATTCTAAAAAAAAGCTAAAGAACTTTCCTCGTCGGTCGATATACAGATTATCGATCGCAACGTATCCGTCGTCGATGAGAGATTCCAGCGTCGAAGAAACAGCCGTCTGAAAGGTCTTGACCTGCCAAACGGAAAGGAAAACAAAGAGGAAAATAGTTATGGCACAGGTAATCAATACCAATATCGCTTCGCTAACAGCGCAGCGCAACCTGAATTCATCCCAGGGTGATTTGAGCACAGCACTGCAACGCCTCTCTTCTGGCTTGCGTATTAACAGCGCAAAAGATGATGCTGCGGGGTTGGCAATTTCTGAGCGTTTTACTACCCAGATCCGGGGCCTGAACCAGGCTGCCCGCAATGCCAACGATGGGATATCTCTCTCACAGACGGCTGAAGGTGATTTGTCGCAGATCACCAATAACCTGCAACGTATTCGCGAGTTGTCCGTGCAATCTGCCAACGCCACTAACAGCTCAAGCGACCGCGCTGCCCTTCAAGCCGAAGTTGCCGAACTGGTCGCTGAAATTGACCGGGTGGCATCAACCAGTTCCTTTAATGGCGTCAAGCTGCTGAATGGATCTTTTGCTTCACAGGTTTTTCAGGTGGGTGCCAATGCTGGGGAGACTGTCAGTATTTCCAGTATAACCAGTGCACGAACCTCATCGCTTGGTCAATCGACTGGTGCCAATATGGCGGCACCGGGAACAGCGGTACAGGCAGGCTTTGCCGATGGTGATCTGACTGTCAATGGCTTT
>CATLZI010000012.1 GCA_950063125.1 uncultured Porticoccus sp.
ACCGGGGTGGGGGCAGCATTTTGTTAAAAACGCGAATCATCATATCTGTTCTGCTGCTGATGGCTGGTGTCTGTCAGCCGCTGGCCGCGGCCACGGTGGATGGTGTTCGGCTGTGGCGCGCCCCTGATCATACGCGACTGGTTTTTGATGTCAGCGGACCGGTCAATCACACCGTTTTTGAGCTTGATAACCCCCGCAGGCTGGTGGTTGATATTGATCAGACCACGCTGAAAACTGCGTTTACCGGGCTGGATCTCTCCACTTCACCTATTGTGGGGATTCGCAGTGGTGTGCATGAACGGCATCATCTGCGAATTGTGCTGGATCTGAGCGCCTCGGTGAAGCCGCGCAGTTTCACGCTGCTGAAGAACGAGCAATATGGCCATCGGTTGGTCCTGGACCTCTACGATCGTGAAAAAGAAGAAGCTCGCACCGCCGCAGCTGAATCTGCCAAGCCACCGCCCCAGGGACAGCGGGATGTCATCATTTCGATCGATGCCGGCCACGGGGGAGAGGATCCGGGAGCCCTGGGTCCCAACGGCATTCGTGAAAAAGATGTAGTGATGGCGATCAGTCGCGAGCTAAAAAGGTTATTTGATCAAACACCGGGTTTTAAGGCCCGGCTGGTCAGGGATGGTGATTACTATATTGCACTTCGGGAACGGACGCGCATCTCCCATGAACAACGTGCGGACATGTTTATTTCAATCCACGCGGACGCCTTCACCAAACCTTCGGCCAACGGGGCCTCTGTGTTTGCCCTGTCCCGTCGGGGTGCTACCAGTGAAACGGCCCGCTATCTGGCCAGTAAGGAAAATCGTGCGGATTTAATCGGTGGTGCCGGTTCGGTCAGCCTCGACGACAAGGATCATCTGCTGGCCAGCGTATTGCTCGACTTGTCCATGACCGCGACCCTCAGCAGCAGTCTGGATGCCGGGACAGAAGTGCTGAAATATATGGGGGGGGTTGCCCGGCTGCATAAAAAGCGTGTGGAGCAGGCGGGTTTTATGGTGCTTAAATCGCCTGACATTCCTTCAATTCTGGTGGAAACCGGGTTTATCTCCAATCCCCATGAAGCACGCTTGCTGGGTACCCGAGACTACCAGCAGAAAATAGCCAGATCGATATATAACGGGATTCACCAGCATTTCAGCAAGGTGCCGCCCTCGGGGACGCTGCTGGCCGCGAGAAAGTCGATGGGTGAAAATGTCCATGTAATCGCCAGGGGTGATACGCTGTCCGATATCGCCCTGAAGTACAATATTTCCGTCGATGCCTTGCTCCGGCATAACGGACTGACCAATACCCGTATCAACATTGGTCAACGCCTTAAAATTCCTTCTTCATAAGAATCGTTTCATGCCCAAAATACACCTGCTCAGTCCCCGGCTAGCCAACCAGATTGCTGCCGGCGAAGTGGTTGAACGCCCGGCCTCTGTGATCAAGGAGTTGCTGGAAAACAGTATCGACAGTGGTGCCACTCGCATTGACATCGATGTGGAGCGGGGCGGCGTCAAGCTGATGAGAGTGCGTGATAACGGTTCCGGGATTGCGTCAGATGACTTGCCGTTGGCGCTCAGTCGGCACGCCACCAGTAAAATTGAACAGCTTGATGATCTTGAATCGGTAGCGACTCTGGGTTTTCGCGGCGAGGCTTTGGCCAGTATTTCCTCTGTGTCACGGCTGGCGATTGCCACCAATGACCAAGATAGCGGCCCGGGCTGGAAAGCCGAGGCCGAAGGTCGTGATATGGCTGTGAATCTGGCCCCGGTCGCCCATCCACGGGGCACCACGGTTGAGGTCCGCGACCTGTTCTTTAATACCCCGGCCCGGCGCAAGTTTCTGCGGACCGAGGCCACCGAGTACAAGCGGATTGACGAAGTCCTCCGCAAGCTGGCCCTGAGTCATTTCGAGATCGATTTTACCCTGCACAATAACGGCAAGGCTGTACACCATTTCCGCGCCACCACCAGTCAGGCAGAGCAGGAACGACGGGTAGCCGCTATTTGTGGCCCGGCATTTATGGAAAATGCGCTCTATCTTGATCTGGAGGCCGCCGGGTTGCGACTCTGGGGCTGGGTGGGCTTGCCAACGTTCTCACGCAGTCAGGGGGATCTTCAGTACTTCTACGTCAATGGTCGCAGTATCCGCGATAAGCTGGTCACCCATGCGGTGCGTCAGGCCTATCGGGATGTGATGTACCAGGGACGCCACCCGGCGTTTGTCCTCTATCTGGAGGCGAATCCCGCAGAGATTGATGTCAATGTACATCCCACCAAGCACGAGGTGCGTTTTCGCGACAGTCGGACAGTACACGATTTCCTGTTTCGCAGCCTGCACCGTGCGATCGCGGATATCCGGCCCGGTGATACTCCGGCTGCACAGGTTGCCATAGCTGAGCAAGCGCCCGGTGAGCCCCATTGGCGCACACCGGTTGAACAATCGGCAATGGGCTTTTCGGCACAGCAAACGTTCGGGACCAGAGAGGTGGCAGAGCCCATGACCGCCTACGTTCCCGGGACTGAGTGGCAGGACAAGCAGCTACATCCTGAATCCGAATCGGACGGCTCCTCCCCCCCTTTGGGTTACGCTATCGCCCAACTGAAGGGAATTTATATTCTGGCCGAGAATGCAGAGGGGCTGGTACTGGTCGATATGCATGCGGCCCATGAGCGAATTACCTACGAGCGCATGAAGCAGGCCTTTGATGCTCAGGCACTTGTCTCCCAGCCCTTGTTGGTGCCGATTACCCTGGCGCTAAGCCAGTCAGAGGCCGACGGGGCAGATGAGCACTCGGCGCTGTTTGAAAATCTGGGTTTTTTACTCCAGAGAGCCGGTCCGGAAAGCATGATTGTGCGGCGGGTGCCCGCCATGCTCCGCGATGCCGATGTCGAGCCGCTAGTGAGAGACGTGCTGTCTGATCTCCTGAAGCACGGTAGCAGTGATCGTATTCGGCAGCATCTGGATGAGATCATGTCGACGATGGCCTGCCATTCCTCGGTACGGGCCAACCGCAAACTGAGTATTACCGAAATGAATGCCCTGTTGCGCGATATGGAGGCCACAGAGCGCAGTGGTCAGTGTAACCATGGCCGACCCACCTGGACGCAGATGTCACTGGATGCGCTGGATCGACTTTTTTTAAGGGGGCGCTAGCCTATGATCCGGACAATCGGAAATATTTTGTGGTTTGTGCTCGGCGGTCTGGTGATGGGGCTTGCCTGGTGGTTGATCGGCCTGCTCGCCTTTATCACGATTGTCGGGATTCCCTGGGGTAGATCCTGTCTGGTGATTGGCCAATTTACGATGTGGCCCTTTGGCCGTGAGGCGATCAGTCGCAGCGAACTCCGCCAGCGGGAAGATATTGGCACAGGTTTGCTGGGCCTGCTCGGCAATGTGATCTGGTTTCTGCTGGCGGGATTCTGGTTGGCGGTTGCCCATATCATGGTAGCGTTGGCGCTTTTTCTCACCATTATCGGTATTCCATTCGGGATTCAGCACCTGAAACTGGCCGGCATTGCCCTGGCTCCGGTCGGAAAAACAATTGTTTTCAGTGATGTCGCCAATGCGGCAAGATCGAGATAGTCTGAAAAGTCACCCGGAATCTTTTTGAAACCTGATATGAAACAACCACGGCTGTCAGATGCCAGGTTTGGTGCTTGCCAAGTGACAGTGCGCTTTTTTAACGGCATCAGTGACTGGGGTTTTTGTCCAGCTCGTGATCCAGTTTCTGGGACACAAAGCCCGGTCCCCGGGAAAACCCTCCCAGCAAATTGTAGGCGACCGGCAGCACAAACAGTGTGAAGACGGTGGCAAATGCCACGCCACAGAAAAGTGTAATCCCCAGTACTTGCCGGGTTTCAGCGCCGGCGCCAAAAGACAGAATCAGGGGCACTGAACCGGCAACAGTGGTAATACTGGTCATCAGGATTGGCCGCAAACGAACGCGTGCTGCTTCGGTAATTGCAGCTTTTACCGAAGCCCCTCGATCCCTTGCCTGATTGGCAAATTCTACGATGAGAATACCGTTTTTTGCCGCCAGCCCCACCAGCATAATCAGGCCAATCTGGCTGTAGAGATTGAGTGTATTGCCGGTGGCCCAGAGCCCGAGCAATCCGCCGGCGATTGCCATTGGCACCGTGAGCACAATAATAAAGGGATTGACGTAGCTCTCGAACTGGGCCGCCAGCACCAGAAACATCACGATAACCCCCAGTACGAAGGTGAAATAGGTGGCACTGCCGGAGGTTTTGTAATCCAGGGAGCGGCCTTTGTAATCCACGATGGCGTATTCCGGTAAGTGCTCGTCAACCAGCTTCTCCAGATACCGCAGCCCATCGCCCAGCGGCAGTCGATCTTCAAGGTTGGCATCAATGGTAATGGCGCGATTGCGGTTGTAGCGATTGAGGGTTTTGGAATCGGCAAATTCTCTCAATGACACCAGATTGGACAGGGGGATCAGCTGTTCCGAGCGGTCGGAGCGAACGTAGATATTGGTGAGGTCACCCGGACTGTTCTGTTGGTCGCGCTTGCCCTCAATCATCACGTCGTACTCTTCTCCTGTATCGATATAGGTGGTGATCCGCCGCGAAGCCAGCATGCTTTCCAGTGTACGGCCGATACTTTGTACCGATACGCCCAACTCTGCAGCCCGGTCATAATCAATCAATACCTGAACCTGCGGGCTGGTCTCCTTGTAGTCACTGTCAATATCGGTGAAGCCGGGGTTGTTCTTCTGCAACTCGGCAAACAGGATATCGCGCCAGGCAGCCAGTTCCTGATAGGTGCCCCCGGCAAGTACAAACTGCAGTGGTTTTGCGGTTCGGCTGCCGATTCCCTGTCGCATGATCGGATGAATTGTCACCCCTGCCAGATCCGCTGTTTGCAGACGAATTTCCGCCATAATATCCCAGGCAGAGCGCCGGCTATCCCAGTCACCCAGCACGACAATGACCATCCCGGTATTGAAGGCATCCCGAGGTGCGCGAATCAGGATTCGTTCAGCCTCACCAGTTTCCGCCAGCGGCATCAGTCGATGTTCGATCTCTTCCATGTACGCTTTGGTATAGGCGTAGCTGGCACCTTCAGGCCCCTTGACCATGATGAAAAACGCACCGCGATCTTCCTTGGGGGCATATTCATTGGGGATCTGATTAACCAACAGGACACAGAGTCCAATGATGGCGACAAAGATTGCGATCACCAGATAGGGTTTTTCAATGGCCGCATCTACCGAATGTCCGTAGTGACCTTTTAACCGGTTAAAAAAACTGTCGACCTTCCGAACCAGCAAAGTGGGTTTTCCTGTCGGTTTCAGCACCAGTGACGCCAGCACCGGCGAGAGCGTCAGTGCCACCAGGCTTGAAAAACCCACCGCGGCGCTCATGGTCAGGGCAAATTCGGAAAACAGTCGACCCATGTCGCCTTCGAGAATGGCGATCGGGGCAAATACCGCGATGAGTACCAGCGTTGTGGCAATCACCGCAAAACCCACCTGGCGGGTTCCCCGATAAGCAGCGACGATGGCGGATTCACCGTATTCTTCCATTCGCCGATGGATGTTCTCCAGCACGACAATGGCGTCATCCACCACCAGCCCGATGGCCAGGACCATGGCAAGCAGTGTCAGCAGGTTGACGGTAAAGCCCATGGCCATCAATACAATAAAAGTCGCAATCAGTGAGACGGGCACCGTTACTGCCGGAACCAGCATGGCCCGGGCGCTACCGAGAAACAGATAGATGATGAAAATCACCAGCGCAATGGCGATAGCCAGTGTCTTGTAAACTTCATTGATGGCCTTTTCAATAAACACCGAGGTGTCATAACTCTGCTGAATCGACATGCCCTCGGGCAGTGTTTTGTTGAGTCGCTCTGCCTCGGCCTTTGCGGCACGGGAAACTTCCATGGTGTTGGCTGTGGATTGTTTGGTAATGCCAAGTCCGACCATGGTTTCACCGTTGCCCCGAAACAGGGTGCGGTATTCCTCGGTTCCCCGCTCCACGGTGCCCACATCGTGCAGTCGCACCAGGTGGCCATTTTCCCCGCGTTTCAGCACCAGTTGACTGAAATCCTCGGCTGTCCTGAATACCCGTTCCACGCGGACGGTGAATTCCTGATCCACGGATTCGATTTTGCCTGCCGGGAGCTCTACATTTTCAGACCGCAGTGCTGATTCCACATCCGCTGAGGTCAGGTCGTGAGCGGCCAGCTTGATGCGATCCAGCCAGATACGCATGGCGAAACTCTGACCCCCGCCCACTCTTACCAGTGCCACGCCATCGAGTACTGAAAAACGATCCGTCAGGTAGCGCTCGGCATAATCGGTCAGTTCCGGTATGGAGAGACGGTCACTGGTGAGGTTGAGCCACATGATGACGTCTTCGTTGGAATCGATTTTCTCCACATCGGGAAGGTCGGCTTCTTCGGGAAGATCCTCGAGAATGCGTGACACCCGATCACGCACATCATTGGCAGCTGCATCAATATCGCGGGAGAGGTTAAATTCAATATTGATTCTCGATTCGCCGTCCGAGCTGTTGGACTCAATAAACTTGATACCTTCGAGGCCGGAGATCCGGTCTTCAATCAATTGCGTGATACGGGTTTCCACTACGCTGGCAGCGGCGCCGGGGTATTTGGTCTGGATAGAGACAATCGGTGAATCGATATCGGGGTACTCTCGCAGTGGCAGGCGCTCGAAGGCGATCGTGCCGAAAGCCACTAGCAGCAGCGAAATGACAGAGGCAAAAACCGGGCGCCTGATGCTGATATCGGAGAGAAACATGGTATTCAGTCTGTCTTGTCAGAGGGCGAGTTCTGTTGCCGGAGCAGCTCGCCCAGGGATTCGTTGCCTTTCTGTTCGGCAACAATATGGACCGCTGTGCCGTCATTGAGGCGCATGGTGCCGTGCGTAACCACCAGTTCTCCGGCCTCAATTCCCGAGATGACGGCGATAGCCCCCGGGCGGCGGGGCCCGGTGACCAGTTTGCGTTTCACCACCCGGGCGGGCTCGGCGGTGGTATTAACCACAAAGGCAAACTGGTTGAATCCCTCCTGGATCAGGGATTCCTCGGAAATCATGAGCCGCTCCTGTGGCGGCTTTTGTAATACCACTGTGACCAGCATGCCGGGTTTCAGCTTGCGCTGTTCGTTGGGCAGCAGGGCTCTGACCATCACTGCCCGGGTAACGGGGTCGACCCTTGAGTCGATACTCGCCACTTCACCTTCAACCTGTTGGTTGTCCAGCTCCGGTGCTTTTGCTGTGATTTTCATACCGGGACGAAGGCTGCTGAGAAAGAGGGCAGGTACGGACATATCAAGTTTCATGATGCTGTCGTCGTCCAGCGTGGTAACGCTGTTTCCCGGAGTGATCAGCTGACCGACACTGATCTGCCTCAATCCGACGACCCCATCAAAAGGGGCCAGAATCAGGCGGTCTGCCAACCTCGACCGGGTAGCATTGAGCTTTGCTTTGGCCGTTTCAAAGGCCGCCCGCCTTTCATCCAGCAGTGATTCCGTGGACAGTTTTGCATTGACCAGCGATTGAATGCGCTGATATTGTCGCTCGGCTTCCTTGACGGTTGAAAGTGCCTCTTCAAGCTGTGCTTGCTCCTCTGCACTGGCCATTTCCACCAGCACATCGCCCGCATTGACCCGCTGGCCATCGTCAAAGTGGATCGCCGTGATTGTTTCCGTGACGGTGGAGGAGAGCGTGACGGCCTCATTGGCTTTCAGGGTGCCGATGGCTTCTATTTTTTCGGAGAGTGGTTCGGTGGCCGCGGCCTTGACGAACACGGGAACTGCTGCCGGGGCAGCGAAAATGCCGAGTGGCAAGCTGTATAGGGAAAGGGCAAAAAAAATTGCCTTGAAGTGCATGCGGAGATCCTTGATTGCTACTCGGATATCAGCCGGTTTCCCAGCTGTTCGATTCCTGAATAAGTGACAGTATTCTGCCTTGGGAATATGACAGTCGGGGGAAACCCTGCCAATGGAAACTGGTGGTTTTTCTGGTGATATCCGCGCAGACGGCAATGTTTTATTCCCCAGAATTTTTATTAACCCGTTAATACGGCCCTACTAAAGATCCATGAATTACTTATATTTCAGTTCCCCAGTCAGTAGAGCGGGGTGTTGCCTGGCAGAATTTGTTATCGTTACACACCTTAAGTGAAGCAGCCAGAATATGTTTAGAGGGGATCGAGTTGTTCCCCCCATATCGCCAGTTGCCGCTTGAGGCGAGCCTCACTGTGTTCACCCAAATGATTAATCCGGTATACGGCGCTCCCTTCGGCCAGTGGCGAGAGATCGATATCATCCAGCTCGGCCAGTTGAAGATCGGTGTGTTCAGCCAGCAGAATTTCGCCCGCTGCAGCTTTATCCAACAGGCTCTGCATTTCGGCAAGGCGTTTGCCGAGTTCGCGCTCGCTCAGCAGAATTGAAGGTGAAGCCTGTTGTAGTCCTGGGGAAACTGCTGCGGTCAGCTCAACTGTGATGCCCTGTTTGTCCAGTAACTGCGAACTGAGGCGGAGCAGTGCAGCAGCACAATGTATCGCACGGGACAGCTGGTCATTGTCACCCTCGGCAAACTCCAGATAAATATGATAGTCGCTTCCCGGTAAACGCGTTGCCCCATAGAGGCGTTCTGCACCTTCGACCAGCTGGTCCAGCTTCACCATCAGTGTTTTAAAATGTTCCTGGTTTAGTAGTGCTTCCAGGCGGGGGAGGTTGCGGCAGGCGATCGCAAGGGTTGCCACCGATTGACCGAATAGTGGATGCGATGCGGTGCCAGGTTTACGCAGAAGGGGCTCTATTCGGTATTCAAGCTGGGCCAGTTCGTCCCCTTTACCGGTTTCGTTGCCCGGTAGTTGTTCAAGTAATGTCGTTAATCTGCGTGAGAGGCCGTTGCCAAACCGGAAAGCGACAAAAACCAGGATGGCGGCCAGTAAAATCCACAGCAACAGTAATATTCGTGTGGCAGTGGTTGTCTGTGCTGCATAATAATCGGGCTGTAGAATGACAGACACAAATCCGATTGTGTTGTCATCAACACTGACGGGGCTTCGATAGCGGCTGATGTCCATCGAGCGTCGGTCATTGTCGCCGGCCCTGGCAATCAGCTGGTTTTCAATGTCGTACACTGCGGTCTGACTTACGCCAGTAATGTCGAGCATGTCGTCAAGTTCCACTTGCAGGCTCAGGCTGTCCCGGTGGATCAGTGGCTCCCGGATCACTTTTGCGAGTTGTCCGGCCAGTATATTTCCCAGGTGGTTTTCCTGTTGTGCAGCCAATGCATTCATCTGCTGGCTATGGGTAAGTCCCAGTGCAAGACCTGTGAGCACTGAAAAAATGAGTGCAGCGAGGGGGATAAGTTTGTCAAAAGATCGTTTGGTGTGGCCCATGCTGGTGACATATCCCTGTGATTGGCTATTGCTCATTCTATCTCATTCGCTGCTCTCCTATAATACTCGCGCCGATAAGGTTGTGATGATTCCCACCAAAAATGGAAACCACTGTGAGAGAAATTCTACTGATCAATGTTGCCGGAGAGGACAAGCCGGGTATTACCAGTGCTGTCTCCCGGGTGCTCGACGAGCACGGCGCAGATATTCTGGATATTGGTCAGGCGGTGATCCACGATAACCTCAATCTCGGCATTCTGGCCATGATTCCCGACGGCCAGCAATCGGCTCTGGTGCAGAAGGAAATTCTCTTCAGCCTCTATGCCATGGATATGCGGGTGCGCTTTCAGCCTATTTCCGAGTCAAGTTATGAACACTGGGTGGAGCAACAGGGCAAGCCACGCCATATTGTGACTCTGCTTGCTCGCCGGGTGGCCGCCCACCACATTGCGAGAGTGACAGCTGTGACCGTAGAGCAGGGTCTGAATATTGATAAAATTACCCGCCTGTCCGGGCGAGTGCCACTGGAGCGTATCGAGGCCAATACCAAGGCCTGTGTAGAGTTTTCCCTGCGGGGTGTTCCTGTGGATCTGACGGCGTTGCGTGCCTCCCTGTTGGAGTTATCTGCTGAGCTGGATATCGATGTCGCCTATCAGGAAGACAACATTTATCGCCGCAACCGCCGGCTAGTCGTCTTTGATATGGATTCGACTTTGATTGAAGCGGAGGTTATCGATGAGCTGGCCAAGGAGGCGGGAGTAGGCGATGAGGTGGCAGCCATCACCGATGCAGCGATGCGCGGTGAATTGGACTTCAAGGCGAGCTTTGCAGAGCGAATGAAATTACTGCGGGGGCTGGATGAATCAGTGCTGGCGGCGGTGGCTGCACGCCTGAAACTAACGGAGGGCGCTGAAAACCTGATGTCTACACTACGTCTGTTAGGCTATAGAACGGCTATTCTGTCCGGGGGCTTTGATTATTTTGCACGGCATATTCAGAAGCAGCTTGGCATTGATTACATTTATGCCAACCATCTTGAGGTGGTTGACGGCCAGGTGACTGGCCGGGTGTGCGGTGAAGTGGTCGATGGCCAGCGCAAGGCACAATTGCTACGTGAAATTGCTGCCAGTGAAAATATCAGTCTGGAGCAGGTGATTGCCGTTGGGGATGGTGCCAATGATTTGCCGATGCTCAGTATCGCGGGGCTGGGGATCGCCTTTCGGGCGAAACCGCTGGTAAAAGCCACCGCCAAGCAGTCAATCTCGAAGTTGGGCCTGGATGGCATACTTTACCTGATGGGTCTGAGTGACCGGGATACACTGCTCTGGCAGCACGAGCAATTGCTGTCGGGCTAATTAGTTGTCATCGTCACTGAAATCGTAGTTCATGCGTTGAGACGGCGGTTGCAGGAAGTGGCCTTGGATATAATGAACCCCGCAGGTCCAGAGTATGGGTATCATGTCTGCCCGCTCGACAAAGGGGACAATAATTTGTTCATTTTCGATTTTCAGTGAACTGATCAGGCTCTTGAGTTCGGCCAGGCTTTCATCGTTCTGGTAAGCCTTTTCAATGATGACGCTATCAAACTTGATGTAATTGACCGACAGGTTTTGCAATAGCTTCATTGGCTCAATGGCCAGCCCGAAGTGCGATAACGCGACATCACCATTGATTCTGCTCAGCTCTTCAATCAGCTCCACAGAGCGGTGGTACTGACGGGCGACATCGATTTCTCGCAACTGGAAGATGACGTTTTTGGGGTATAGCCCGGATGCTTTCAGTGCCACTTTCAGCCAGGGGATAAAGCCCTCGTCGGTCAGGGTATGGCTGCAGATGTTGATGAAAAGACGCGTGGTTGGAGCACTCTTCAGTTTTTCTGAAAGCGCTTTGAATGACTCCAGAATCACCCAGTGGTCAATGTCTCTGGCCGCATCGGTTTTAAAGACCTTGGCAATAAAGTTGTCCGGCAGCGCTTTTTCGTCGGCTTCCGGCTTGGTTTGGATAAAGACTTCGTAAAATTGTTCCTGCTTGCCCTGCAGTGGGATGATGGGTTGGTAGAGCAGCTCGAAGAGCTTGTCTTCCAGCATGGCTCTGGCGGTTTCCTCGACATCTTCCTCACAGTATTCCGGGCCGATTTCCGATTGATAGAGGTTGGCGCCGTTGGCGAAGTCCCCGTTATTTTTTTGGTGCAGTTCGGTGAGTGCAGAAAGGGCTTTCTCGATACAGCCCTCTGCAGTGGCAACGGTTTCGCTGATCACAGATGCCCCGATACCCAGAGTCAGGGCAAAGGTTTGCTCTCCCAATTGAAAAATATGCTTGCCTACGGACTCGCACAGTTGGTTGGCAAACATCAGAGCTGCATCGGTCCCGGTATTGGGCATGATCATCACCAGCGTGTCTTCCTTGAAACGCATGAGACTGACATCCTGGCTTGATGCATCCCTGATCTTGTCCACCAGTTGTGAGACCAGTTCTTCGGTTTTTTGTATGCCAATTTCTGCCAGAATACTGCTGTAGCGATCCAGGGTGATATAGAGCAGGACTGAAGAGCTATGCTTCTGCGCGGCGAGACGAATGGCGTTGTTGATCAGCTCAATAACCTTGTCGCGCTGAATGTTCATCGCACCGGATGGCTCGGCGCCTTGATCGTCGCCAGTACTCACTTGGCCATCCAGAAACTGCCTGCTGATGACCAGCTCCAAAGCCGGTTCGCCCTGATAATCCACCTTGGCTATTCTGGCCTCGATTGGAATCGGTATTTCGTCGTTGGTGATGCCGGTAAAACGCAGGGTTTCCAGCGGGATTTCTTCGTCCTTGTCGATGGGCCGGAGATACTCCTTGAGGCGGGCGTGATCCTCTGGTGCAATCGTATCAATCACCGGCAGGCAAAGCATGCTGTCACTTTCCAGATGACCAAACAGCTGGGCAAAACTGTCATTGGTGAACAGATAAGTACCTTCCTGAATAATCGCAATGGCATCTACCGAGGAGCCCAGCAGTCTTTCGCAACGGTTTTCTGCATCGGCATACCGACGCCTGAACTGACGCAACAGACGTCGTTGTTCAAGGTTGAACAGTGTTCTTGCGACCACCAGCAGTAACTGCTGGTCTTCGTCCAGAGGCAACACATCCGCTGCGCCCAAGCGTAACCCCTCGACAATTTCTGTGACGTTGTACTGTTCCGAAATCAGAATAACGGGGGTGTCCAGGTCAAAACGTCTGATGAGGGAGAAGATGGATTTAATGGGTGTGTTTTCGCCCTGATATTGACCAATAATCATATCCCAGGGCTTTTCCTGCAGCAGTTTTGATAGTACTTCTTCCTGATTGACATGCTTTGACTCAGCACGGTAGTTGGCGTTGCGCAACAAACTGACGATGCGGTTAGCCTCTTCAAAGCTGTCGTGGACCAGTAAAAGCTTCAGGGCGCTGTCTGGGATCATTTAGGCTGGGCTCCTGAATCGTGCAGGGTGAGTTTTTGTTAGATTGCCGTATTATAAGGCAATGGAGGCCGAGGAACACGCAGCCAATCCCTGAGCACTGTTTTTCCCCTGAGACTAAAATGCGAGCCGTACCACATTATCGACAAAAAAGCGGAATAAAGCGAAATAGTGACCGGCATGACTTCAAGTTAACGGTACCTTACGTTAATGGTACCTTGCTCGGTGATCCGGGGATTTCCCTGACCAGTTTGGGTACAAGGTAGCCGGGGAGTCTGACCAACAACTGACTGTGCAATTGGCGAGCTGTCTCATCAGAGACCTCAAAGTGAGCTGCTCCGCTGATTTTATCCAGTTGATGGAGGTAATAGGGCAGGGTGCCGAACTCAAACAGGCGCTCGGATAACTGCGCCAGAGTATCAGTGTCATCATTAATTCCGGCCAACAACACGGCCTGATTCATCACCGTGATACCGGCACTTTTCAGGGCCAGCAAACTTGACCCAACTGAATCATCCAGCTCATTGGGGTGATTGCTGTGAATCACCATCGAGGTTTGCAGGCGCGTCCCCGTCAGCCATTGCAGGCAGCTTTCGGTGATCCGGTCAGGAATGACCACCGGCAGCCGGGTGTGGATTCTCAATCGTTTTACATGCCTGATGCCAGCGATCTGCTCGGTGAGCCATCGCAATTGGTTATCACCGGTTACAAGCGGATCACCACCACTATAGATAACTTCGCTGATGGAATCGTCTCTGGCAATGTAGTCCAGCGCATTTTGCCATTCCGACCGCGCAGGCCTGTTTTCCTGGTAGGGGAAGTGGCGGCGGAAACAATAGCGGCAGTTGATAGCGCAGTTTGGGCTGACGACCAGCAGAAGTCGGCCATGGTATTTGTGAATCAACCCCGGTACGGGATTGGCCTGCTGTTCTGCCAGAGGGTCCTTGCTGTAACCGGGCACAGTAAGCAATTCCTCACTAATCGGCAGGATTTGTCGAAGCAGAGGGTCATTTGGATCGCCTTTTCTGATTCGGTTCAAATAGGCCTGGGGTGCCCGCACCTGAAAATCACTGTGGGCGGCCAGCGCCTCTCGAAGGTGTGTCCCATCCAGTTCCAGAAAGTCAAAAAGCTCTTTGGGGTGGCGAATACTGGCTGTCAATTGTTCTTGCCAGCCAGGGCTATCCAAACTCGTCGCAGAACCGGGTATCATAGCGCTCTCTTTTTTCCGGGAAGTTTTACTGAGTGTTGAGGCAATAATGGCTACCTATTCTACCAACGAAATTCGCGCCGGTCTGAAAGTCATGCTGGATGGCGACCCCTGTTCCATTGTGGAGAACGAATTTGTCAAGCCGGGCAAGGGCCAGGCATTTAACCGGGTTCGCTTGAGGAACCTGAAAACGGGTCGGGTCTGGGAGCGGACTTTTCGCTCCAGTGATTCGCTGGAAGCCGCTGATGTGTCGGACCGCGACATGCAGTATCTCTACAATGATGGCGAGCACTATCATTTCATGGAGCCGGATACCTTTGAGCAGTATCAGGCAGATGGTAAAACCCTAGGCGATGCTGTGCAGTGGTTGAGAGAGCAGGATACCGTGATGGTTACCCTGTTCAACGGTCAGCCATTGGCAGTGACGCCACCCAATCATGTGGAGCTGGAAATTGTCGAGACAGATCCTGGCCTCAAGGGGGATACTGCCCAGGGAGGTACCAAGCCTGCCAAGCTGGTAACCGGTGCTGTGGTCAAAGTGCCTTTATTCCTCAATATTGGCGATGTTGTGCGGGTGGATACCCGCACCGGGGAGTATCTCAGTAGAGCCTGATTGCCCTGTTTTCGGCGCGTCAGTGAATAGTAAAGGGGTGGTGTTGGCCACCCCTTCTGCTGTTGACGTTGTCGGCTTTGGCAAACATCGATAGACAGGGCGTACAGATGTTGAGGAAGTGGAATGGCTGACTGGCAACCGACGGCGACACTTGAAACGCTTCGCCGTCGTGCTGAGCTGATGGCGGCCATACGCCACTTCTTTGCTCTTCGCAGTGTTTGGGAGGTGGATGTGCCGGTGTTGGCGAAAACCGGTGTCACGGATCTCAATATCGATTCTATTCCGGCAGAGCTGAATGGTCGACGCCACTACCTGCAAAGCTCCCCCGAATATCAAATGAAACGCCTGCTCGCCGCCGGCAGTGGCGGTATTTATTATTTGGGGAAGGCCTTCCGTGATGATGAGTCTGGTCGGCGTCACAGCCCCGAGTTCACGCTCCTCGAGTGGTACCGGCCCGGTTGGGATGAGCACAACCTGATGGACGAGGTGTCCTCATTATTGAGTGAACTGGGGGTGGTGGCCGAACCCGTCAAGGTGTCCTACCGTGAGATTTTTCAGCAGAACATCGGGCTGGATCCTCATGCGGCACCCTTGGAGGCGCTGCAGCAGGAAGCTACAGCGCTTTCGGGAAGTGACTTTACTGCGGTCAGTAGAAACAGCTGCCTCGATCTTCTGTTCAGTCTTGGCGTCGAGTCGACACTCCCCGATGGACTGGTATTTGTTTATGACTATCCTTTGTGCCAGGCCGCTTTGGCCTGTAGTGGAAAGGATTCCTCAGGTGTTCCCGTGGCGCGACGCTTTGAGGCTTTTCTGAACAGGATGGAGCTGGCCAACGGTTACTATGAGCTGACAGATGCTGTAGAGCAGCTCTCCCGTTTTGAATCAGATCTGGCTTTGCGGACAGCGGCCGGAAAATCAGCCATGCCGGTTGATCATCAACTTCTGGCTGCCATGAAATCGGGTTTGCCTGCATGCGCCGGAGTTGCTCTCGGTGTTGATCGCCTGTTGATGCGGTTACTGTCACTAGTGGATATCCGTGAGGTTCTTCCATTTGGTATACGGTGTGATGTAAATGATTGAAGCGCTACCGCCAGCAATTTTTCTGATGGGGCCAACGGCCACAGGTAAAACGAATTTGGCCATCGCTTTGCGAGAGCGCTTCCCGGTGGAGTTAATCAGTGTGGACTCGGCGCTGATCTACCGGGGTATGAATATTGGCTCTGCCAAACCCCCAGCAGATCAATTGGCGGCGGTGCCACACCGCCTGATTGATATCAGAGATCCGTCTGAAGCGTATTCGGCGGCTGAGTTTGCACGGGATGCCCGTCAGGCCATGGCGGAGATCAGTTCTGCGGGGCGAATTCCCTTGCTGGTGGGTGGCACCATGTTGTACTTCAAGGCGCTACTCGACGGGTTGGGGAATATGCCTCCTGCAGCTCCTGCCATTCGTGCCGAGATTGAAGACGAGGCCGCTCGACGAGGCTGGCCTTTTATGCACGAGTTGTTGGCAACCGTAGATCCTGAAACAGCAAAACTGCTGCACCCTAATCATTCCCGCCGCATTCAGCGGGCACTTGAAGTTTATCGCACTACCGGTAAAACCCTATCACAATTCAAGCGCGAGCAGACCAGCGCAGGCAGCGAGATCGGTCCCATTACCCGGCAATACCAGTTGATTCAGATTGGACTTTTCCCCCATTGTCGGGCGCTGCTTCACCAGCGTATTGCCCAGCGATTTGAGAAAATGCTGGTGCAGGGCTTTGAAGAAGAAGTCAGAGTGCTCTACCAGCGTGGGGATCTGCATCCCGGTCTGCCGTCAATGCGCGCCGTGGGTTACCGACAGATGTGGCAATACCTGTCGGGAGAGATCGATTATCCCGCCATGGTAAACATGGCCCAGGCGGCCACTCGCCAATTAGCCAAGCGTCAACTGACCTGGTTGCGCAGCTGGCCGGCATTGGAGCAGGTTTTTATTGATTCAGAAGCTGGGCAGCCAGAAAAGATGCCATCTTTGCTTTCGGAGTGCTTGAAAATCCTTGAAAAGAGACCCATATACAAAAAGCAAGACCGATAGTATGATGAATCCGGTTTAGTATGGACGCTGGTTTCGCCGAGTGTATTTTATTTCAAGTCTTTGTTTTTCGGCGTTTTTTTATTCCTTTGTTGAGGAGAATAACAATGTCAAAAGGGCATAATCTACAAGACCCTTTTTTGAATGTGTTGCGCAAAGAGCGTATTCCCGTATCTATTTTTTTGGTCAATGGCATCAAGCTGCAGGGCCAGGTTGAATCATTTGATCAGTTTGTCGTGCTGTTGAAAAATACGGTCAGTCAAATGGTCTACAA
>CATLZI010000013.1 GCA_950063125.1 uncultured Porticoccus sp.
TGGAGGAGCCCATGCTCATTCATCGCATGGGCGATAAAGCTGTCAGAAGGAATCGAGCCGCCTGGGCCCTGGAGCAGGTCCGCCTCTTCCCCATCGATGAGACCCTGGCCAATTATCCCCATACCCTTTCCGGGGGTCAGCGACAGCGAGTGACCATCGCCCGATCCCTGGTCAACCAGCCGGCCATCCGGGAGATCGCCGCTGCGGCGGCGGTCGAAACATCTGAAGGGAATCCCTCCGCAATGAAAACCATCCTCACGGCCCTCGGGCTGAAGGAAGACGCGACCGAGGCCGATGCCTGCGCCTCGATCGCCGCACTGACGCAGGCCGCCGCCTGTTTAGTTGCAACATGCTTAATAGCATGCCACATGGACGAATCCCGTTTATTGCGCAGGGCAAATGACGGTTTGTCATCCATAGAAACAAACTGGGAGCAATGACGGACTTGAAGACGTTCAGGAAAGTTGTCATCAGCAAGGCGTAGTTGTTGCTGGATCTGTTGTGCATCACCGAAGAGAACAACCCGTAGATTGGGCTGCTGGCGAAGAATGTCGAGGGTCGCAGGGACAGTTGCGCGAGGACCGAAGTCCCCGCCCATGGCGTCAATGGCAAGACAGCGTGAGTCAGCCAAAAATAACAAATCTAACGCAGCGGATCAGTCTTCGGCAGAAGAGACCACTTTCTTGCCACGATAAAAGCCGTCAGCAGTAACCTGATGGCGAAGATGTTTTTCACCACTAACCGGATCGGTTGACAGGGTAGGACCTGTCAGGGCATCGTGAGCACGACGCATACCGCGCTTGGATCGGGTTTTACGACTTTTTTGAACGGCCATTTTCTTTCTCCTGAAAATACTACTTGTTAATTATCGGAGCCACTGTTCTTCAGTTGCTTCAAAATACCAAAAGGGTTTTTAGCGGATTCTTCAGTGGGATGCTCTCCCGTAGAGTAACCGGCCACATCATTGCATTGATCCTTGGGGTGATAGGACACAAACGGCAATGTTAAAAGTAATTCATCCTCAAGCACTTCAGCCACATCTGCAGCTTCACTGTCGACAAGCCATGGATCCAGGTCTTTAGGTAACGACACGGCCTCTTCTTCCGACCAGACTATACCCAATCTGAACTCTGCATACAGCGCTACCGGCATCGCCTCAAGGCATCGCTGGCATGGAATCAACACAGACGTTGAAACTGAGCCGGTCATTACCCTGCGACCCTGTTCGGCTGTATCAAACTTCAGCTCGACGACAATGGGTTCAACAATCTCAATTACCGCCTCTTTCAACCTGTCACAGAAAGCCTGATCCAGCTCGCCGGAAATTGCCACACCCTGATGTGCAAGACGGCGGGGCTCTAACATCCGCGGCAGGAAGCTTCTCATGGGGGGCATTGACATAGGCGCGCCATAATAGTGATATGACCTTGATCTGTCAAAGAAAAATTGGATCCAATATCGCGGGTTTCTAGTCCTGATTATCCCCCCGGAACATTAAAGATCATTTGGAGTTTTATCATGAAAAACCTCGTGCTGGCCTCTTCCTCACCCTATCGACGGGAGCTGCTGCAGCGCTTGCGTATACCATTTGAAATTATCTCACCCGACATTGACGAAAGCCCTCAACCGGAAGAATCCCCGGAAGCACTCGTCAAGCGCCTGTCGCTGGAAAAGGCCATGGCGATCGCCCACCGTTTTGATAACCACCTGATTGTTGGCTCGGACCAGGTCGCAGTTAACGATGGAAAACTGCTGACAAAACCGGGCAATTTTGACAACGCCTTTAAGCAGCTTTGCTCAGAGTCCGGCAAGAATGTTCGCTTCCTGACTGGCCTGGCATTGCTGGATAGCGCCACCCAACAAAGTCAGGTAGACATGGTAATAACAGAGGTCGTCTTTCGCCGGTTAAGTGACACGGAAATTACTGAATACCTTTTAAAGGATACCCCGTATAACTGTGCCGGCAGCTTCCGCAGTGAAGGACTGGGCATCACGCTGTTTGATGCTGTTTACAGCTGCGACCCCACCGCCCTGATTGGATTACCCTTGATCAGCCTGAATCGAATGCTGATAAACATCTTAAAGTAGTATTTAAAAAATTATTATAACTAAATGTTTTTTATACTATTTACAACCATTTCAACATCTGAAAATTTATCCAGACACGCCAGCGGTCGATACCGGGTCAATCGCCGCGAATCATGGGCGCCATAGCTCACCCCTATACTCGACATTCCGGCATTGGCAGCCATCGCCAAGTCATATTCTGTGTCGCCTATCATGATTGACTCTTCGGGAAGACACTCAAACTCTTCCATCAACTCAATCAGCATCAATGGATGAGGCTTGCCGGCCGTCTCATCGGCACAACGGGTGCCATCAAAAAACTGATCCAGCTGGTGGGCCCGCAACACTCGGTCCAGACCACGACGACTTTTACCGGTTGCAACAGTGAGCAGGTAGCCCTGGTCCTTGAGACGACACAGGGTTTCAGAAACCCCACTAAAAAAAGGTGATGGCTCACGATCTGCTTCGACAAAATGGCGGGAATAGCTGTCCCGCATGGCGTCAATTTGCTCACGCGCTATATCGGGAAACAAAGTGGTTAATGCATCCACCATCCCCAGCCCCACAATGTTGCGGGCATCCAGTTCGGAGGGAGGTGGCAAACCAACCGACTCTGCGGCACAACGAAGGCAATGAACAATCCGGGAAAGCGAATCACAGAGTGTGCCGTCCCAGTCAAAGATCAAAAGCTTGGGCACCGACAGTTACTCCAGGTTAGTTAATAAGGCGGCCAGATCACCGGGTAACGGCGATCGAATGTCAACAAGCTGACCATCGGGCAAACTGACTTCCAACTGCCCCGCATGCAGAAACATACGCCTCAGGCCTTTCTCCCGCATTTGGCGATTACACTCAACGTCAGCATACTTTTCGTCTCCCGCCAGCGGGCAACCTGCAAATTGACAATGGACACGGATTTGATGGGTACGCCCTGTCTCCAGAGCCACTTCGAGCAAAGTCGCACCTCGATAGCGATGTAAAACCTGAAAATGCGTGACTGATGCCTTGCCCTCCGGGTCCACCTTGACAATCCGCTCGCCCGACTTCAGCTCATTTTTACGCAGTGGCGCACTGATCCGCTTCATCCCTTTCGGCCAACGGCCGCAGCACAGCGCCTGATAGATTTTGACTACACGGCCGGCACGCATTTCTTCCTGAAGATGACGCAACATGGAGCGCTTCTTGGCGATCATCAGGCAGCCGGATGTCTCCCGATCCAACCGATGAACCAATTCCAGAAACGGTGCAGCAGGCCGAGTGGCTCGCAGCGACTCGATCAGGCCCAGGCTGACACCACTGCCACCATGAACCGCCAAGCCAGCTGGCTTATTGATCACCAGGAACGCGGCATCTTCGTAGACAATATTCTGCTCAAGCAATTGCTGCAGCTTTGGGCTGGGCCCTGCGGGCACATCACGCTCCGCTACCCGAACAGGTGGAATTCGCACTGCATCACCGACTTGCAGGCGATATTCTGCCTTGGCCCGGGAACCATTCACGCGCACTTCACCTTTGCGAAGGATTCTGTAGACTCGCGATTTCGGCACGCCTTTCAACCGACCCAGCAGAAAATTATCTATTCGCTGACCGTCATGGTTCTCATCAATTTTAACGAAGTGGACCCCTAAAGAGCCATTTTGTATCTCAGTCATAGGGTGTGCCCAGGAAAAGGAGATGAATTCTAACAGCTAGCCCTGATAGAGGCATCCATGAAGAAGAAAAAATCACTGATAATCATACAATTAACCGGATTTTTACAGGACTGCAAATTGAAGAGAATGACAATTGCTGATATATTGGCACCACGTTGAATCGGGTCCGAAATTAGTTCGGCAAAGACGACTGCTCTCACCAAGTCAATATTGACAGGGTAGCCCCACTCAACGCGGCGAAAGCCCTTTTGATTTATTACGCCAGTTGTCCCGCAAACCAGCTAGGACAGCTGCCACAGAAAACCGCGCTGAATGCGCAGAGGTTACCACAAGATTTTTTGAACGATATATCGTACGCCAGGCATTGCCAGCCAGACATGTGCTATTTTTACCTGCCAGTTGCCGGTTACATTAGCAATCTTTACCGCTCGGCTTTTGCCCCTTCGGACGAATAAGTGGCACCATAGCAATCAAGTTGAACACTCGATGGGAAAACCGGACAGAATCAGTGATTGATGAAATTAAAGTGTTTAAAAACAAGGGGTTATGACCTTATTTCTGCCATCTTTCTACGTATAGACGGTATACACTGCTTTGCTATTTATCCAGTTATATTGCTCATTTTATAGTGGTGCTTCTGCTGCTCTTGTAAGGCGCAAGACAGTAGGATTCTTCAATGAAACGCATGCTTATCAACGCTTCCCAGCCAGAAGAGCTCCGGGTAGCACTGGTCGACGGACAACGTCTCTATGACCTCGACCTGGAAAATCGTACCAGAGAACAACGTAAAGCAAATATTTACAAGGGCAGAATAACCCGGGTTGAACCCAGCCTTGAGGCCGCCTTCGTTGATTATGGCGCAGAACGCCACGGCTTCCTGCCCCTCAAAGAAATCTCCCGCGAATACTTTTCCAGAAAATCATCAGACGCCGATGGTCGCATCAAGATTCAGGATGTTATCAAGGAAGGCACTGAAGTCGTCATTCAGGTGGAAAAGGAAGAACGTGGCAATAAAGGGGCGGCATTAACCACATTTATCAGCCTCGCAGGTCGATATATGGTCCTGATGCCGAACAACCCCAGAGCTGGTGGGATTTCGCGACGCATCGAAGGGGAAGAGCGCTCAGAACTGAAATCCGCGATGCGAGACCTGCAGATTCCAAGCGGGGTGGGCGTCATTGTCCGCACAGCTGGAATCGGGCGGTCAGCAGAGGAGCTGCAATGGGATCTTGACTATCTGCTGCAACTTTGGGAAACCATTCAGGTCGAGGCCAACAACTGCAAGGCTCCCCACTTTCTGTTTCAGGAAAGCAACGTCATTATCCGTGCTGTTCGCGACTATTTGCGACAGGATATCGGCGAAGTTATTGTGGATAACCGCGAGGCCTATGAACTTGCCTCGGCATTTATCAAGCAGGTTATGCCCAACTTTCAGAGCCGGGTCAAGCACTATGAAGACCCACTGCCCCTATTCAATCGTTACCAAATTGAAAACCAGATAGAAACCGCCTTTGAGCGAGAAGTAAAACTGCCCTCCGGCGGCTCGATTGTGATTGATATCACCGAGGCGCTGGTATCTATTGATATCAACTCATCCAGAGCAACGCGCGGCAGTGATATCGAGGAAACCGCGCTCCGCACCAACCTTGAAGCCGCCGATGAGATTACTCGTCAACTGCGACTTCGCGATATTGGCGGCCTGGTGGTTATTGACTTTATCGACATGGGGTCTGCCAAAAATCAACGCGATGTGGAAAATCGTATGCGCGATGCCCTTGAACTGGATCGCGCACGGGTTCAAGTCGGTAAAATATCCCGTTTTGGCTTGCTTGAAATGTCCCGTCAGCGGTTGCGGCCATCATTGGAAGAGACCACCTCGAAAGTCTGCCCGCGCTGCCTCGGCCAGGGAACCATCCGGGGCACCCGTTCACTTGCGCTGTCCATTCTTCGCCTTGTTGAGGAAGAGGCACAAAAAGAATTCAGTGCAGAAATCCGGGCGATAACCCCTGTCTCAGTGGCAACCTTTCTGCTGAATGAAAAGCGCAAAGAGATTTTTGAGATTGAGAAACGCCACGGCTCCAAAATCATTATCCTTCCCAACGAGAATCTTGAAACACCACATTTCGAAGTACAGCGTATTCGGGAGCAGGACGGCCTTGCCAGTGAGTATAGTTATCGGCTTACCAACACATTATCCGAGGATTTTGCTGCTCCGGAGAATGACCATGTTCAGCCTGTGCCCCCGGCTCTACAGCCAGCAGTCAAAACACCAACACCCTCGCAACCGGCACCGGTACCTCTAGAAAAAATCACCAAAATCGTCGAAAAGACTGGCAAACCCGGACTATTGCGCCGCCTGGCCATCCTGCTCTTCGGTCAAACTGAAAAGCCGGTTGAACACGACAAAAAGCCGGACGCAAAAGAACGTGACAAAAATGATAGTCGTTCTCAGGGACGCAACCGTCGGCCCGATGCTCGCCGCAATAACCGCAATCGCAACAAGCCAGGCAGCCAAAAAGCAGAGCATCGCGATAACACCAATACGCCCGAAAATGGTGAAAAGAAAACCCGGCAGCCACGGCAGAACCGCAAACCTCAACAGGAAAAACAACCTGAACTGGATGCCGTAAAAACTGAGCCGGATGCCGTAAAAACTGATAGGGAAGAAGAGTCCTCGCCCAGCACCCGCCCCCCCCGCCGGGAGGGCGACAAACGGCGCTCTCCTCGCCAACGTCGTCAACGCCAGGAAGTTCCAGCAGATTTACTCGCAGCTGTTGAGGTTCCTGTCGCCGAAACGCTACAGACGGAACCACTGACCGACCAGACAAAAACCGTGTCTCATACGGAAAAAAGTCCATTATCCAGCGATACTGACAAACCTTCCCGGCAGGCAGATGAAGGTTTGACCGAGCCAACGACAGCTAATGACACGGCAACGGCGTCAGTTCAGACAGAAGAGAACAACCAGGGGCCATTGAAGCTATCAGTGGATTCTGACGACGCTGCGGATGACGAAAGCGCTGAAATGCCCATGACAGAAGTAACCACTGTAGTCGACGAGCGGGTGGACGAAACACGGGACATTAAAGCGATCGACAAACCTGGTCAGCCTGCCGAGACGAACGCAGAGAAAGAGGCAGAACCAGCCAGAAAAAATACCGAGACCCACGAGGTCGACGAGGCCATTGCAAAAACGGAGCCATCCTCTTTTACTGCCGACATGGAAGCCGCCACCAGTGAAGTAGCCGTCATTCCTTCGGTCGACGCTGTTATTCCTGACACCGAGGATAAAGCAGTTTCTGAAACCACTGACGAATCTGCGCCGGAGGTCATCGACGATGGTCAGAAGCAACCTGCTCGAGCCAGCAATGATCCGAGAATTGCTCCTCGCCCAGTAGCAAAAATAGACATTGCTACTGACACACGTACCAAGCCACTACCGCAGCCACTGGACACATCACAACCTTCACCCGTCAATGTTGAGCCGGTTAATATTCCCCGGGCAATCAATGATCCTCGGACACAGAACAGGGATAAGGAAGCCGGTCCATCGGCAACAACCGCAATTGAAAAAGCGGTGGAGGCATCAAAAACTGAAACCGTTTGAAAGTAATGGAATAGCTGTCAGCGAATGCAGTTTGGCCTTGTCTGCGGTTGAATCCACTGTATAATCTGCGGCTATTTTAAGGCCTTCGGGCCAAGTGAACTTTGTTGTTTCCTGGACACAAAGCCACAAAAAATAATCACAGGAGGGATGGCTGAGCGGTTGAAAGCACCGGTCTTGAAAACCGGCGTAGGTTAATAGCCTACCCAGGGTTCGAATCCCTGTCCCTCCGCCAATTTTATAATGCCCTTGTCTGCGAGGGCATTTTTTTGACACGTCGATAGACAAAACTATCGTAGTATAAAAAAGGTTATAGCTATGGATAAGCCCGACATAAAGCGCGGCGACTGGATCATTCTCAAACTATCTGAAGAAACAGAGGGTGTTGAAGCGCTCGTCTATAAAGTCCGTGAAGACGGTTCGCTCTTTGTTGGCTACCACCAAGGCAGTTTCAAGACTATGAAAGCCAGCGCAATTTGGGCTGAGACATACTGGCAAGTTGTCTAGATAGTGATGAGTTTTCATCCTCTAATCACTTATCACTAGCCAGCTCAGTCTATTGTTTTTATCGACCACTCTTCTTGTAGTAACCTCCCCATTACATTACCCACTCAATAATGCATTAGAGGCTGAGGATACCTGCCTCCGGGTTTATTTCTGCTATCTTCCCGTATAGCTCATCCCTTAAGACCAAGCTACTTATAGAACCCTTGTAATGTACGGAATTGACACTGCTTACTATAAAAATGGCATCAATCACCTGCTATCTCTCGTGATGATCACTGCCTGTTTGATTGTCGCCGGCTGCGCGGCTTCATCCACTGACGTCAGTGCCGGCTCAGCACAATCGAAAGAGTGGCATGGCCTTTTTATCGATGATTTGGTAAAGAAACTACCAACACCAGACTCGGTGACGGAACTACCGGGGGGCGGAAAAACCTATCGGTGGACCAGAACAGAAACAGTTGAGACTTTTTCGTACTCCAATTACAAGCGATCTGTCCAGGCAACCTGTATTTTTCAGGTAACGACTGCAGCGGACACCGCTGTCAAAAATGTAGTCAATCGCGGTCACGAGCACGTCTGCCAATATTTCACGGACAGACTGTAAGTCTCCGGGGCCTATCAGCCGACAGAAGCAATTCAGCTTATTAATTCCGTCCTGGTCCATCATGAATTGTCATGTATTCCAAACGGTGGTTATATGGAGACAGGTCGACTTTTCGGGGTCATGTAAAAGGAATGCAGTCTCCAACGATGAACATCAACCCAACACGCAAATTTTACAACCAATGTTTGCCATGGATGCTGTCGGGGCTCACCCTTCTGATTGGCGGCTCTGCCACATTGACCTACTGGCATCACTTTGAAAAACAACAACAGGAAGCAGTCAATCTTAAATTTCAGGCAGAGTCTGACCGACTGACAGCCAATATTTCGCAACAGCTCAACAGCTACAAGGTAGTGATGCGCGGGATACAGGGTTTTTTCCGGGGATCCGAGCATGTCACCTACCCTGAGTTTTCGCGCTACGTCGCTTCGCTGGATATCACCAGGGATTTAAGGGGTATTCAGGGGATAGGCTTTGCTATCCCTGTGGCACAGAAGGGTTTGACGGCACATCTCGCAACCATGCGCAGGGAACTCCCAAGACATTATCAAATAACGCCCGCTGTCGGTAATCGGGACGAATTGGCCCCCATTATCTATATTGAACCGTTGGAGGATGACAACCTTGCCGCCCTGGGATTTGATATTCTGAGCAACCCGTTAGCCCGCGAAGCAGCCGAAACGGCCAGGGACACCGGTGATATCGTTATCACCAGTCCATTGACACTTGTACAGGATCGATCAAAGCAGGCTGATCCAGGCTTCGTTATGTACCTGCCGGTATACAAGCACGATCATAGACTGGCGACGCCGGCAGAGCGCCGGGCAGCCTTGTTGGGCTGGGTAGATGTGCCATTCCGAGTAAAAGATCTGCTGACGGGCCTTGAAGAACAGATTAATCCGAATATTGACATTGAAATCCACGATTTTTCGGCCAGCGACAGTCATACCCTGCTCTTTCATGGTGACGCCATACCCCATCAGCAACGAACAATATCTGGCGAATGGCAGTATCAGCAGGAAATTGACATCGGCCAAAGAAAATGGACATTGTTGCTGAGCAGCACACCAGCATTTCGAGAAAACGCAGTACTTCCCACCCATCCATGGGTAATCTCCGCGACCGGCGGCACACTCAGCCTCGCATTGGCCCTTCTGGTTCTGACAATCAGCCAAAGCAGAAATCAGAACCAACGCCGAGCCTTGCGTCTTGGCCGCCTCTATCACGCCCTGAGCCAGGTCAATCAGGCCATTGTAAGAATGGATTCGGAGGATGAACTGCTTCCTCTGGTGTGCCAGATGTCAGTCCAGTTTGGCGGGATGAAAATGGCCTGGATCGGCCTGCTGGATGAAATGCCGGATAAAAGTACCGCGAATATTACTCCTCTCACCAGCTATGGTACCGGCGTCAATTACATCAATAGCCTTCGCGTCTCGATTTGCAAGGATGTGCCGGAGGGACAGGGTCCAACTGGCACAGCCATGCGCGAAAATCGCCCTGTGGTCATTAATCACTATTTGACTGATCCAAACACCAGACCCTGGCATGAACGGGCCAGACGGTTTGGCTGGAGATCAGCGGCCGCTTTCCCCATACAACGACAGGGCAAGCCCTTTGCCGTACTTAACGTCTATCACGACAAACCTGCAGCCTTTGATGAGGATGCCATCAATCTACTCGTGGAAATGAGTAGTGATATCAGTTTTGCATTGGATAATTTTGACCGGGAAACCCAAAGAACCGCCATGGAAACAGCCCTCGCTAAAAACGAGGCTATCATGAAAACTATAATGGAGAATGTTGGCGCCTGTATCTATCTCAAGGATACCAAGGGGCTCTATACCTTCGTGAATCAACAGGTACTTGAATTATGGGGCGTTGAAAAATCAGAGGTCATCGGATTTGGGGATGATAAATTTTTTGACCCACACACAGTAAAGCGTATACAGGCAAATGACCTAAGGGTCTTTAAGCACGGCGAAATCATACAATGCGAAGAGACCGATACCGTCAAGAGCAGTGGTGTGACCCGAATATTCTGGTCAATCAAACTCCCCTTGTGGGATATCAATGGCCAGATCTATGCCCTGTGTGGCATATCTACCGATATCACCGAACACCGTGCAAAAGAAGACAAAATACGCTATTTAAGTAATTACGACGCATTGACTGGTTTGCCAAATCGTACACTGCTGGACGAGAAAGCCCGCGTGGCTCTGGCATCTGCAAAAGCGTCCGGCACTCAGGTATCGCTGCTTTTTATTGATCTTGATCGTTTCAGCATTATCAATGATTCCCTCGGCCACAGTGTCGGCGATGCAGTACTGAAACAACTTTCCCAACGGCTCAGCGCAGAACTGAACCTGAGTGCGACGCTCAGTAGAGCGGGAGGCGATGAGTTCTGCTTGCTATTGCCGGGTATCGATACCAGCCAGGTCAGGAGAATTGCGCAACAACTACTGGATATCATTACCTACCCAATGGATATCTATGAACGCCGCCTTACCCTCCCCGCCAGTATAGGTATTGCCTTTTTTCCTGATCACGGCAGTAATGTTGAACGATTAATTCAATCCGCTGATGCCGCACTTGCCCAGGCGAAACACAAAGGTCGCAATAACTATCAGATTTTTAACGAAGTCATGCGTAGCGACGCCAACGAAACGCTATTTATCGAAAATGAATTACGAGAAGCCATTGGCAAACAACGGCTGAGTGTCCACTATCAACCCCAGGTTGATATGCAATCCGGCCGTATCTTTGGTGTTGAAGCTCTGGTCAGATGGGAACACCCTGAGATGGGCATGATCTATCCCGGCCGCTTTATCCCTATAGCAGAGGAAAGTGGCCTGATTATTGATATCGGTAATTGGGTACTGGAAACTGCCGTCAGACAACAGGCGGCCTGGTTATCCGAAGGGCTGCCGCTTACTTCAATTGCAGTCAACCTGTCAGCGCGACAAATCTACAAGGATAACTTCCCTCAAACGGTGAAGAGCATACTTGAGAAATATCAGCTGCCCCACGCGATGTTAGAACTCGAGTTAACGGAGCGCATCGCAATGGAGCACTCAAGCAGGACCTTGATCACCCTGCATCAGCTACAGGCCCTCGGCATCACGCTCTCCATTGATGACTTCGGCACGGGTTATTCGTCGCTCAGTTATTTAACTCGGTTCCCGTTCAATACGTTGAAAATCGACCGCAGTTTTGTTTCGCAATGCACTCAGCAAGGACAGGCAGCAGCCATCATCCACACCATCATTCAACTGTGTAAAAATCTTAACCTGGAAGTGGTGGCTGAAGGTGTGGAGCAGTTTGAAGAATTGAAATTTCTATTGGATCATCGTTGTGATGTGGTGCAGGGGCATTATTTCAGCCCGGCGTTAAGTGCGTCGGAACTCACCGACTATATTGAAAAGCAGTCCTGGGTTTCGTTATTGCCTGACTCAATGGGTTCCAGGCTACCCGAGCATTAACCACCGGCTGCGCGCCACTGCTGTGCAGTTACAATGTGTACGCTATCCATTTCCTGATCGTAAACGATGAGGTATTCCTTCTTTTTTATACCGGCCACCACCTGGGATACCTTACGTGACAGCTCGATTTCCTGCTCGCCATAATCGGTACCATCACGGGTAACAAACTCCTCAACCAGCCTCTGCAGAGTATCCTCTGCCAACTGATCCCAGGGAACTTCAATCAGATTTTCCATCAAGCTCTTCCACCAGTTGAACCCGCAAAACACCTTCACCAAACTCTTCGATCACCTTGGCAATCACCTTTGGGTCCAGCAACATCACCCGCTTGGAATCTACCACCTGCTGCAACAAATCCGAAATAATAGACAGGCATTTAACCCGGGCGAACTGTTTGTCATCAGCGGGAATCACATACCAGGGCGCAGATTCGGTGGCGGTCTTATTCAACATGTCCTCGTAGGCACACTGGTAATCTGCCCAAAAGCGGCGGCTGTCCAGATCCGCCGGGGTAATCTTCCAACGCTTGGTGGGCTCGCGCAAACGCCCCATAAAACGCTCATACTGTTCATCCTTGGAAAGGTTCAGAAACAGCTTGATCAGCACCACGCCGTCATCGGTAAGTTGACGTTCAAACTCCTGCAATTCACGATAAGCGCGGCTCCACTCCTCCTTTTTGGCGAAACCTTCAACCCGCTCCACCAACACCCGACCGTACCAGGAACGATCAAAGACAGTAATTTCACCCGGTTCCGGGAGCTTTTGCCAAAACCGATACAGATAATGACGGGATTGCTCCCAATCCGCCGGTGCACCAATGGGCCATTCGCGCCCACCCCGGGGATCCAAATGCCGGGTCAACCGACGAACGACTCCCCCCTTGCCCGCCGTATCGGTGCCTTCCATTATAATGATGACCCGTTTGCCACTGCGAAACAGAGCCTGCTGCGAGCGCAGTAACTGCAACTGCAGGTTGTCTATCTTGTCCCTAGGTTTCTCGACTTTGCGTTTGGGAACGGTGCCCAGATCGTTAAGCTTGACAGGATCACCGGTCAATTTCACCACTTTCACCGTTCTTCCCCTCTTTGTGAATCGGCTCAAACAACAGCGGATACAGGAAATCCTGAAACTCCTCTATCATTCGATCCATCGTGGACTTGTCTTCCATGATAATACCGCGCTTGTTCTGTTCATAGCCAATCAACTGTTTGGCCAGATTGTGGAAAATGGTGATACGCTTTTGCAGATACAATCGGCTACCCTGATCCAGAAAGGGTTCCAACGCATAATAGGATTTGGCCAACTGGTGTAACGCAGCGTCCAGGTCCTGCGCGTTTTTTCTCCCTGCACTGTTCCAGGCATCCGACAGTGCTCCCATAAAATCGGCATAGTGCTTTTGCCGAACCTCAAAAGTTCGTTCAAAGCGTGCTGACTGGGCCTGCTCATAGAGAAAACGCGCATACTGATCCATGAACTTGGTCTGGGTACGCTCCTGCAATTGCTGCGCCCGAATCAACTGAGCACCGGCCACCTTGGTCACTTCATAGTTGAGATAAGCCATATAAGCCGTCAATGCAAAGGCCAATATGACCAGAATCAGGCTGAACAGCGGGAAGCGGTTTTCCTTTAAGGTTACCACGGGATGATTGGTCGGCTCAGTCACGGTGCCTCCTCGTTTCGGTGCGGCCAGGTTTCAAGCCGGTTCGATACCATTGTCTTTGAGCAGCGCAATAAAGGCAGACTCATCCAGAACCGGCACCCCCAGGGATTCCGCTTTGGCTAACTTGGATCCGGCCTTTTCGCCGGCCACCACGGCATCACTCTTCTTTGACACGCTGCCACTGACTTTTGCTCCCAGCTGCAACAGATATTGTTTCGCCTCATCCCGGGTCATTTGACTGAGAGTACCGGTCAAAACGTAGGTTTTCCCTGCCAGCGGCAGAGCATCACGGTCAATGGCTGCCTGTTCCTGCCAGTGCACACCGGCGGCAATCAATGCATCAATGATTTCCAGGTTGTGGGATTGCTGGAAAAAAGTCGCAACATGATCCGCCACGATGGGCCCCACATCCGGCACCTGTTGCAAGGCTTCCGCATCGGCCTGCTTGATGGCATCCAGGTTGCCAAAGTAATTGGCAAGGTTCAGCGCTGTGGCTTCACCCACTTCACGAATGCCCAGCGCAAACAGAAACCGTGGCAACGTGGTGGCTTTGCTCTTCTCCAGGGCAGCAATCAGATTGGCAGCGGACTTCTCGCCCATGCGTTCCATGGCTGCCACCTGTTCCGCCCGCAGGTTGAACAGATCGGAGACATGGGCAATCAGCCCCTGATCCACCATCTGCTCAACCAGCTTATCCCCCAGGCCATCAATGTCCATGGCTTTGCGGGAAGCGAAATGCTTGATGGCCTCTTTCACCTGCGCCTGACAGAACAGGCCCCCTGAACAGCGGGCCACCGCCTCGCCTTCGGGCTTGATGATGTCAGAACCACAGACCGGGCATTGGCTGGGTAGCGCCACAGCCATGGTTTGGTGCGGACGCCGCTCCAGAACCACTTTCACCACCTTGGGAATGACATCCCCGGCACGATGCACGATCACCGTATCGCCCTTGCGAACATCCATTCGCGCCACTTCATCCATGTTGTGCAGGGTTGCATTGCTGACCGTGACCCCACCAACAAATACCGGCTCCAACCGGGCCACCGGCGTAATGGCTCCGGTTCGCCCCACCTGAAACTCCACATCCAGCAAGGTGGTGAGTTCCTCCTGGGCAGGAAACTTATGGGCAGTAGCCCAACGCGGAGCGCGGGATACAAAGCCCAGTTCCCGTTGCAACCTGATGTCGTTTACCTTGTAAACAATGCCATCAATCTCATAATCCAGATCGAGCCGTTTTGCCAGAATACGATCGTGATACCGTTGCAATGCCTGGGCCCCCACTACCGTTTCTATCTCTGGATTGATGCGCATACCCCACTGTTTCAACAACATCAGGTTGCCGTAATGAGTCGCCGCCAACTGGCCGCCTTCCACATAACCCACACTGTAGCAGTACATGTCCAGGGGACGTTTGGCGGTAATACTGGAATCCAGTTGCCGCAGGCTGCCAGCGGCAGCATTGCGGGGATTGGCAAAGGTTTTCTCACCGTTTTCCTGCGCGACTTTATTAAGCTGTTCAAAACCGGCTTTGGGCATGAACACTTCCCCTCGCACTTCCAATATCTGCGGGTAATCCTCGCCCCATAAACGCAGGGGTATCGAATCGATGGTGCGAATATTCTGGGTTATGTCCTCACCGGTTTGACCATCACCCCGGGTTGCGGCCTGCACCAGGACACCCATCTCATACAGCAGGCTTACCGCCAGGCCATCCAGTTTCGGCTCACACACATATTCGATTTCGTCATCCTGATGCAGGCGTTCCCGCAGACGCCGGTCAAACGCCACCAACTCTTCCTCGCTGAACACATTGTCCAGGGACAACATGGGCAGGCGGTGCTGTACCTGCTGGAACGCCTGCAGTGGTTTATCCCCCACTCTTTGGGTTGGAGAATCCGGCGTAATCAGATCGGGGTGTTCGCTCTCCAGCTGCTTGAGTTGCCGGAACAGTCGATCGTACTCAGCATCAGGAATGGAAGGTTCATCCAGCACGTAATATTTGTAATTGTGCTCGCGAAGCTGCTGGCGCAGTTGCTCGATTTGTTGTTCTACTGAGGACATGTGGTTATCCAGCTCTTTGATTTTTATGCTGGAATTATACACGCCGGGCGCTGCAGTCACGACGCCCGACGGGAAGATTTGCGCAGCCGATTGACAGGCTCAATTACAACTGTTTCTGACTGGCTTTGTAGGACAGGAAACGACGCTCAAAATCCAGAACCCGTTGCCGATAGTGTTCGGCAGTCTGCTGCCGCATAATATTGTGATGCTCATCCTTAACGTCGGCATCCAGCAGATTGGCAATCTTTCGGGCTGAGTCCATCATGATCTCAAAGGAATGTATGGGGCGCTTGGGCCCGGGCAGTTTCATGAACATGCAGATCCCGGGGGTGCTGAACTCTTCCATCCGATCCACATCAAACACTCCGGGTTCCACCACATTGGCGGCGCTGAACAACAGGCTGCCTTTACCGCTGTGTTGCTCATAACGGTGAAAGATATTCATATCGCCAAAGCGAAAGCCGCAGGAAAGCATGACCCGCAGCAGATCGTTTCCGGCAAGTTCCCCTTGCCGGGCCATCACATTCACCACCAGAACCTCCTGCAGTTCCGGGTCAATTTCCACTTCTGACGTCGGTTGCGTAACGGTTCTGGCACCGGTTTTCTTCGCCAGTTTGGACTGCTGTTCTGCCCGCGAGGCAATCAGCAGATCATCGTCGGCGAATAAATCATCCTGCGTATGGGCATCGCCCTCGGCCTGCACCAGGTCGTCCACGTATTCCTGTTCTGGTGAGGAGGGTTGTTCTACGGCAGGTTTGCGCTCTGCGGGGACGTTTTCTCGTTCATAGGCCACCTCGGTCTCGTCCAGGGCAGAGCCAAAGTGTTCACCCAATTCGGGTTCAGGCTGTGCATCCGCCGGCTCCGCGGCTGCAATAGAGCGGCGTACGCTCAGTGGAATTTTACGGGCTCCACCATTGGGCAATTCACCACGATAGTGCTCCCAATCATCTTCACAGCTGCCGCCAATCTCTGAAGGCAATTCCAGCTCACCAAGCTTGGATTTGCGCATACGGCGGTACCCATCTGCCAATATGCCTGCAATCACCACCAGACCTACCAATATCAAGACTTCTCTCAGTCCGAATTCCATCAGTCGAATCCTCGCGTCTTCTCTGTGGTATCTGCTCGATTACACTCTGACTGTCGATTTTCTACATCTATCA
>CATLZI010000014.1 GCA_950063125.1 uncultured Porticoccus sp.
CCTACGGTGAGGGAAGCAGTGCCGCGACGTCCGGGCGGGTTGTCGAGAATGGCCCATGATGCGGATGCGCTGCGACCAGAAACTGTTGCTCTCGACGCTTTAATCAAGGCAACTGTTGCCAAGGTTCGTGCCCAGAGTGATCCATCGTTACCGGATGCCATGTTGTTCATGGGGAATTGGCATCAGGCCGTGCCGGCCATGGTCATCCAGGACCCGGTGTTGGAACCCGTCGATAAACTGGTATGGATGGTTATCATGCTCCATGCCAGAGAGACTGGAGGACGAACGGCGTTTCCCGATTACGATACCATTGCGGCTAAAACCAACGTTTCCTCAACCTCCACTGTCTCTCGTGCTATTGCCATTCTGCGCTTGACGCGTTGGCTAACGCTGTGTGCCAGAGTGCGTCAAAAAAGCGGCCGTTTCACCGGCAATGTCTACAGTCTTCACGATGAACCCCTGCCTCTGGTCGATGCCCTGTACCTGGATGAGTCCTACATGGCATTCGTTACCCAATCCCAGGAGCATCATCACGCCCGCGTCCGGCGCGTGGCGCAAGCTGTGTTGGAGAGTCTGGATAAGGATATTCAGGAAGGCGAGTCGTTAGGACGGAAGGAGTCAACTATTGAGCGTCGACTGCAGGCCGCCCAACAATTGTCAGTTTCCAGCGGAAACCACGGCAACAGCGGTCGTTATTTTACCTTTCACGCCGCGACCATCGGGAAACTGAAAAATTCGTCCGGGGCCTGCGCATCAGCACAATCCGTCCAGGACCAAAATTCAAAGGCGGAGGCTAAGGAACACTACAGTAGTCGTTGTAGTAGTCATTATAAAAAAACAACTACAACAACCACTACACAAAATACAAACCATCAAGAGAAAACATTTTCTGAATCCAATCCATCAGTCCCGTCGGTGACAGAGCGAGCGCTGATCTATCCGCCGCGCTTGTCGGAGAACCAGAAACACCTGGCGGACAGGTATCTTGCCATGATCGATCTTGATGATCGGCAGTTGGTGCTCGACGAACTTCAGGGTCGTCTGGAGTCTGAGCAAAAAGGCATGAAGCCGGTTTATGACGAGCTGCGATTCTTGCATTCGCTGTGCAAGGCGGCACAACAAGGCGAATTTGTGCCCAACCTCGGGATCAAGGTGGCCGAGGCAAGACACGATCGGGCACATCACGTACCACCGCCAGAAAACGAAGAACAGAAAACTAAAGCGGCTGAAGAGCGAGCACGAAACCAAGCCTATGGGCGTGAGCAGCTGGCCAAGTTACGAGCATCATTGAATATGGATAAATAGCGCGACCGCCCGTTATCACACGTGATGTGACATATCTCCGTCGTTACTTCCCTGCACTGTTTCCACTGGAACCATCTGATCGCAGCAACGCAAAACACTGCACCAGTCGGATGGATATTCCGTGGTGCCATTTTCCCATTCGTGGATTCATAGCACGTCAGAGTTGATCTTGAAGGGAATGACGCAAATGAATTCAGACGCAGAACAGTCACACGAGAATACAGCTGAAAATCAAAACGAGTCAGTGCCAGGCGCCCTGCAGGGTGAAGTCTGGTTGACGATTCAGACCTATCAGGCTCAGAGCCTGATCCGCGGCCGCCGTGCAGCCGATGGCAAGCCTGCCATTATGGGATTGATCGGTTTTGCAGATCGGCTGAAGTCGCTATGGCAGGCCGTCCGCTTCGACGACCCTTATGCCGACTGGTGGTTGCTCAAAGTGGAAGAGGGCGTTGCCGATATCCGCGCACAGCTGCAGGGATTGCAGCAAAGGATGGACGCCCTTATCACTGAATCCAACAGTGCTCTCGAATTCAGCGTCGCACAATCGAGTCGACCACAGCGCGTATCGTTACAGTTCGCCAATCCCTACGCCTTCCGCGCTGCACAGTTGCTGGGTGAGTACGACCGGTTGATGTGCGCAGACATGACGTTGCATTACTTAGGTCTCGACATGCCCACTGACCTCATTGAGCAGGTGTCGGGTAGTGGGCGATGGGTGCGCCGGGTGTTTGCGTTGCCCCAGGGGTATCACTGCCTGGACGTTCGTCGCTCCGATATCCGGCAAGGAACACCGGCAGCCATCAAAGCGAGAGAGCGGATGGGCGAGATTCCCCAGGACATCCTCAATGGTGAGCGGTTGCCGTCTCTGCGTCCCCTGGCATTTCAACAGCTGAATAACAACGCCATCGCAGATTCTGACGAGGGCTGAACGCCGTGGCCACCAGCACGCTTCAGCAGCTTGTCATCTCGCTCGATACGCGAATTCCACTCGAAGCGATGGTGCTTCAGCGTTTACGCCGCCTGCCTAACAGCAGACAAAACGAGTGGTTGCGGCAGCTGTTGCTGGTGGGATTTCGAAGCGAGTGTCAGGCCATCAGATCTGAGCAAGCGCTGCCGGCACACGCAATTTCTATGAGCCAGCCGTGTACATCCACCGGGATAAACGGAAGTCTCGGAGCTGGTCCCGTCCAGCCGCGAACAACCGAGACGATGGTCGATCACGCTGCGCGGTCACCTGGCAGCTCACACAACAGCGAACGCGCCAGGCTTGCTCCCCCAAACGACACCAGAAAACCCTTTACGCACCTGAGACGAGTGATCGGTGAGTAAAGACGTCTAACCCCGATATCAGGAATCGCACCATGACAGAACTGACCGATGAGAAATTTTCTGACGAAGACAAACCTCCCGTGACCACTCATCCCATGGCGGTTGGGCAGGTGGGCCTCGATGACGGCTATGCCTATACCAAAGTGGCGTTACCGGATGGTCGCCTCCTGGCGGTGCCTTCGCGGGCACGCATGGGATCGGCCGGTGTCACCTGGATACGGGATGAGGAACAGAAAATTTTTGAGTACGAAACCGGTGGCAGTGTGTATTCCGTCGGTGCGGTCGATGGTGAGCCCACTCAATTCGATGAATACCCGGGCTCGGCCCTGAATCGGGTGATCGTCCAGCATGCACTGCAACAGGCGGGTTTGTCGGGCCGATCCGTCCATGTGGTGACGGGGTTGCCGGTCTCCGCCTTTTACCGCAACGATGGTCAGCAACGACGACGAGCGATCCAGGCAAAAAGGGAGGGTTTGAAATTGGCGGTTGAGCCTGTTGTTGCCAGAAAAGCATCGCAAAGGGCAGCGCAACAGGGGCTCCTAAAGGTGAGCATCGCCTTTCATGAAGTTATTCCGGAGGCGCTGGCTGCCTGGTACGACTATGTGATTGTTATGACCGATGATGATGGTGTGACGTTGGACGCGGATCGCGTCAACGCGCCCATCGCCATTGTCGATATCGGTGGCCGCACCACGGATTATGTGGTGGTCCAGGACCAGGGCATTGTGCATGGTTCCTCCGGCTCTCTGAATCGCGGCATGCTGAACGTCAAGATTCGCGTGGCGAACCGTATACAGGAACAGTTCGATATCAACGAACTGGGCGAGCAGAGTATCAGTCGGGCCGTCGATACACATCGGTTGCGCCTGCATGGCAAGGATCACGATGTCTCGGCCATGGTGGCGGAAGCAAAACGCGAGTTGGTGGAGCGACTCTATACCGAAACCCGCCGCAAGCTTGGACTCGGTGTGGAGTTGGATCGTGTACTGTTCGTCGGCGGTGGCAGTGCCGCGTTAGCCGCTGATATTGCCAACTGGTTTCCCAATCAAACCATTGCCGACCATGCCGCTTTTGCTAACGCAAGGGGCATGCTCAAGTACCTGCAGTTTGTCTGCGACGCCCCGGTGAGGGAGGGGTAACGACTTTGTACGTGGCCACTGCGGTCTCAGTGGCAAAGAAGATGTCAGCGGATTGTGCAAGTGACATCGCGGTTTTACCGTCAATCCAGTGTCAGGGCTTGCCCTGATTTTACTCACCCTGCCGGGAAACACCTTCCCGCCAGGGAATCGTGTTCTCCGGCTTTCCATTATGTTCAAGGAGAAACTGTTATGACCAGTAGACAATCTACCCCTGAAAAACCGAAGTATTTCGATCTTGATATCCACGGCATTGGTTACCTCAACCGGGTTCGCGAAGTAACACCCGAGAATGGGTTCCCCTTTCTCAGTGTCACCATCGCGGCGCTACGAGGGCCAGCCGATAACGTTCAGCACACGCATTTCGAGTGCGTGGTGGTGGGTGAAGAGGCGAAGGATCTGGTGCGTCAGCTGCTGCCTGCGGTGGAAGCTGACTTTAAAGTGCTGGTGGGTTTTCACCTCAGTGATTTGCAAGCCGAAACCTTCATCTTCAAAAAGGGCAATCGAGCCGGTACGACGGGCATCAGCCTGAAGTCCCGGTTACTGCGGTTCCAGTGGATCAAAGTCGAAGGTCAGCCCTTTCCGGCGCCGACGGCTGAGACCCACAACGCCGTAGCCTGACGACCAAATCTGATCGCATCTTGTGATGCGATCAATCTTTCAACCCAGCGAGGGAGATTCTCCCTTGCCGGGCAGGTCTCCTCGACTCTTCAAGGAGACCGCTCATGGCTTCCAAATCCTCACCCTCCCGGGTGATTACTAAAAACCGTTTTGCGGCCATTCGCATGGCGTCGTTGAACGATCCTGAAAAGCAATCCCTGCTGCAGCTGGCCTTTGCGATATTGCAGGACCTGCACCAGCCGGGCCTGGAGCTACCGAGCCCCAACCACACCCGTGATTACTTGCGGATGTTGTTGGCTGAACGCAAAGCGGAAGTCTTTGGTTGTGTGTACCTGGATAACCGGCATCGGGTAATCGAAGCCGCAGAGTTGTTCCAGGGAACCATTGATGGCGCCTCGGTGTACCCCCGCGTGGTGGTACAACAGGCGCTGACGCTCAACGCGGCAGCGGTGATGTTTTTTCACAATCACCCGAGTGGTGTCGCCGAGCCCAGTCACGCGGACGAAGCGATTACCCGGCGATTAAAAGATGCGCTGGCACTCGTTGACATCCGTGTACTGGATCACTTTGTGGTCACGGTGGGGGAATCAGTTTCCTTCGCCGAACGCGGATTGCTGTAACGCCATTTACTTAACCCATTGGGGAGTCTTCTTCCCCAATGGGAAGGAGGTGCTCCCTGAATTTCTTAATTCATTTCTCCAGGGAGAAACCTTATGAAAAATTCAGAGCACAAGTCGTTGGAAGATGTCTTCGGTCCTGTTGTCGCAAGTTACAGTCGTGCACAGGCTATCGAAGATGGCGTCCTGATCGATGTCACCGCTATGGCACGTGAGGCTGGCTTCAAATGGCCAGTCGCACTTACCCATACCGCTTGGTGTGATTGCGTCGCCTGGACAGAGCGGGATAACCGCTTTCAAGTGCACCAGGACGAGTCTGGCCGTTTGTGGGACGTGCTGTTTATGGCGTTCTACGCCATTCGAACGGCTACTGCTCCTGGTGATCGGTTGCTGTTCTCGTTGTACCGCGTGCCGAAAGACGGGCATTCGACAGAAGCCGGCGAGGTGAGTTTGAAACTGATGGTTGGCCCCGGTGATACCGGTGAACCGGTCGTCACGATCATGCTGCCCAACGAAGATTAATGTCGCCGATCGAATCGGCTCCTTGCCCTGGCCACTTGGGATAAAGTGGCACCCCCATTTCATTAAAATGCCGATGCATAGTTCATTGTTCGTTGAGAACCTTGCCAGTCGCACTTATTCGCTGATCGTGCGCCGACACTGTTTATTCACGACCTTTTCGATCCGTTGCAGCGCGGGATATTTCCCGTACAACGTTTCAAACTTTTCTCTCGTCGGCTGCAGGTGCTCCAACAGACTGACAGCAACATCCTGCACCTGGCCTTGTAGAAACCGAGCACGCAAACCGCATTGTTGCGCCAGGTCATCCCAGTGCTTTGTGGAAACGATGCCTGGATTTCTTTCATTGCCAACGGAAAATGCCAGATGATAGTCAATACGTTCAATGGCCCGAGTGCAAACGAGATCATAAAAAGGGGCTAGCTGTATTTCGCCATTGGCCCGGTATAGCAGCGAAAGGTTTTTGGCATGACCATCTGAATTACCCGCCAGGACATTGAAAATCTGCCATCGCAGTAAATACTGCAGATCGTTGGCGGGATCACTAGAGACATCCTGGACGAGCCGATAGCAATCTGCGAAGGAAGGGCCGCCATCCTCCTGATACTTGCGTTCGTGGCCGAAACCCAGCGCCTGACAGAAATCTTCCTGATGCAGTCTCGCCATCTGACCGCTACCCAACAGGTGCCGATCATAGCGCTCAATCAATGCATAGTGCGTGTCTGCAATGGATCGCAGTTGAATATTGACCACAGGCAAACCGACAGCCTCCGCCAATAGTGTCGTGAACGTCTCGTAGGCGGGCAGGTGGCGGTAATCAGACAGTTCGAACTTGAGGATATGGCTGGAAGGCGATTCTTTTTTAGGCAACCAACAGGCACCATTCTTGATCAACACAGGACACTTGTCTTGCGCTCCGGCCAGAGACAGACGGGGACGTTCGTTTTCAGTCCATGTGTAAACCTGACCACGGCGTGTCACCAGCTTGGCGAGTTCTTGTTCCGAGAGTTCGTAATACGCGTATTGTGTGGAAGGTTTCTGTTCTGCCTGGAGAATCGACAAGGCTCCGGCGCATTCACCGCCAATGGCTCTGAGCAGATCAAAATCGGTATTGGCGATCTTTAGATCGCGGATAACCTGATCACGAGCACCACCTTCCGGCAGGAGGTTGGCGAAGAAGCGGTGGGCGAGTCCCTCTTCCGGCACAAAGTCTTCCTGTCGCAATGGCAACCTATGGGAGATGGCAAATCCGCCTTGGGTAAGCCATTCCTTTTCGTAGCGGAAGCCAATCAGGCCTTGGGTGTTGCGCCACAAATAGCCAACGAGTCGCTGATCATTCCAGACGTTGAGACCATCCGGATCAAGCATGGCCTTCTCCCTCTTGTGAGGACGACGGCTTGGGCACGGCAACCCTGCGCGGCTGGATGACCACCTCCAGTCCCAGGGTGCGCAGCGCTTTTAGCACTTTGCCCAGCTCCGCAGTTTCCTTGCCACGCTCGAATTCGGATAAAAAGCGGGTGCTCAGGTTACCCAGTCCCGAGATCGTTTCCAACGTCAGTTTTCTCTGTTTCCGGTGAGCACGCACCAGCTTGCCGAGATCCTCAGCGGATCGGATTGCACCGTATTGCACCTGATCGTGAGCCATAATCTATCCAAAAAAATGAGCGTACGGTAAAAATTAGCATGCAGACGCAGCTAAATCAACAAATATTTACCGTACGGGATAAATATTAGAGTATTGGCTTGCTTGAGTAAGAATATATCCCGTACGATAAAAATTGTCGGCCGCCAGCGTACAGCCCCATGGTGGTTCCACTGTAACCGTGGGTCGAACAGATTTGTCTGTTCAACTGCCATGACAGGTCGCAGACCTGGCGTGGTGGTTGATTCGAACGAAGCCCTCGTCACTGCTTAGCGAAGCGGGGTAGTGACGAGGGCGGCGGAGCACGGAACGACAACGGATTGCGCTCGGATTGATGCGTTCCCAGCGAGTTCGCTCTAACTATACTAGCGGCCAAGAAACGTAAACAGTTCCATACGCGGCCACGGCGGTAACGTGGATGAGGATTGTCGCCCTCGCCATCAAAAATGGCAAAAACGGCAACGGCGCCAGCCGAGCTACCCTGGCGCACAGCATCAGCTGCAGCTCATCTTCAATATTTCCTCAATAGCAGGACGTTCGTCCTCGCTTCAATCTGGCTAATGCCACCTCAAACCCGGCTTGCAAGTAGCCGACTACCAACGCGCCGTTTCACCGACGGTTTCTTTCAACTCGCGGACCGATGGTTCCGCTCATTTAAAAGGAGGTGAAGTACTCACCATCGCAACTGACTCTTAGAGTCCATTGGTTTACCCGGCACCATCTTCAGCAGAAGAGCAGCCAGGTTGCCTGCGACCAGGCTTATCAGGTCGAAAGGGGAGTAGTGTCCCTTGACCCATCCGCTTCGGCGGACCCAGTCAGGCTACGAGCCTGTGGTTGGTCAGAAACACTTACCAGACTGGAAAGTACACGATGAGAGACCTGAACTACCAATTGAAACAGTTGTGCAAACGCAATCGCGATGGCAGTTACAGTACGCAAGCCAATCGCGCGCGCATACTTAACCAGATTGCCAATCAACTGCAGGAGATGGGGTATCGGCGCATGACTACCCGATCCCTAAAGCCGAAGCACGTGGACGCCCTGGTGAAACGCTGGTTCAGCGAGGGCATGGCGGCCGGTACCATCAAAAACCGTATGAATTGCCTGCGCTGGTGGGCCGCCAAGGTGGATAGGCGCAATGTTATTGCCCGATCGAATGAGTTCTACGGCATTCCCGATCGGCAGTTCGTCAGTCAACACTCCAAGGCGGTGGTTGTCGGTAACGATGCGTTGACCAGCGTTAAAGATGAGCATGTGCGAATGACTCTGGAGTTACAGCGCGCCTTCGGATTGCGCAGGGAGGAGGCGATCAAATTTATCCCAGCTTATGCCGACCAGGGTGATCACGTTCGCCTGAAAGCTACCTGGACGAAAGGGGGCAAGATGCGGATCGTGCCGGTGCTCACCCAGGAACAGCGTGCCGTCTTGAATCGTGCCCACCGACTGGTGGGATCTGGTTCCCTGATTCCACCGCAGAAAACCTACATCCAACAGTTGCGGACCTATGAACGTCATACCACTCAGGCAGGTTTATCGAAACTGCATGGCCTGCGCCATGCGTATGCGCAGTCACGCTATCAGGCGTTGACGGGTTGGGCCTGTCCTGCGGCGGGTGGACCGGTCGCAAACAGTTTAAGCACCGAGCAACGACAGCAGGACCATCAGGCACGACTCACCATCAGTCGCGAGTTGGGCCACGCCCGCGAGCAGATCAGCGCTGTTTATTTAGGTCGATGAGTTTTGGCCGAGGCGTCTCATGGATAAGCACGACACTCACCGAGTGGATTAACCATTCACGCCAGAAGATCACTTGGCGATCATGATGCCATTCATCACGATCGAGGCCAAAACATGTCTTCGTTTAAACATCACGGAATCCCTCGTCTCCTAACGATACTGGTGTGCTGTTCTGGTGCTGCCGTCGGGAGCCATTCGGTAGTGGCGGCAGACCAGCCCGTCACAACGATGACCACGCTGATACAAACGGGTCGCTATTCAGTGATGGCCGCTCAGCCGACCACCGGGCAGCGGGATCTGTTATCGGTGACGAGAGCGATCACGATTCCAGGCGACATCGAAAGTGTGGGGGAGGCCTTCCACTGGATGTTGCGAGATTCCGGCTATCGCCTGGCGGCCGATGTTGTGCTGTCGGAGGAGGCGAAAGCCATGCTGGCGCTGCCACTGCCAGCGGTGCATCGTCGCTTTGAGCCCATGCCACTTCAAACCGTGATGGGACTTATGATCGGTCCTGCTTTTCACCTTATCCAGGATCCCGTTCACCGCCTCATTGCGTTCGAGCGTTGCGCGGAGTTTTCAGTCCCCAATGCGACGGGAGGTGCACAGTAATGGAAGCCTTTGTCATTGCCATCGTTTTTGTTACTGCATGGGTTATGGGTGCTGAGTCCAGGCAAGTTGATCCGGAACCGCGTGCTGAAAGCAAGGCAGTTTCGATCAGCGATCAGGTAGAGGATCGAGAATGCTCCGTGCGTATTTGTGATCAGGAGTATCAGCTGATCATTCAGCGCGATCTGACCGTGCCCGTTGATCAAAAGGTCAATGAAGATGACCATTGAGCATCACATGAGAAAACCTGCCATCGCATTAATCGGGTTCTGTCTTTGCATCACGTTGCCTGTTAACGCGGATACCCGGCAGGTAGCCGAATCACCATCTTCGAACACATTGGCGATTGAGCAATCTGCAATAGAACGTATCGACTCTCAAACGTTTCGTGCTGACCAGTGGGGATTAGATGAATCGGAATGGCAGCGTTACCAATCTTTGCTGCAGGGTATCAGGGGCAGCGTGAGTCCTGCGACCTTGTCACCCCTAGAAGTGCTGGGCATCCACGCCCGCAGTGCCGATGAACGTCGGCGCTACGCTGAGCAGTGGGCAGTGATGATGCGTGACGATGCCGAGCGCATCCTGGCGTTTCAGCGGGCTTACGACGACGCCCAGCGGCGCCTGTTCCCCAACGGTTTATTGATCGACCCCGGTGTTGTAGCGTCCACCAAGCCGGATCAAGGTCTGGCGGGAAAATTCGTGTGGCAATCGTCGGACCGGGTGTTGTTCTTTACCGATACCCAATGCCCGACCTGCGATGCGGTGCTGGAGCGATTGGTCAGCCAGATCACACAGTTCTCCGGCATTGATCTGTACCTGATCGATGTGTTTGCCGGTGAAGAATCCCGCATACGTGCCTGGGCGGCCTCGAAACAGATTGATCCCCAATGGGTGAGCGAGCACAAGATTACTCTGAACATCGACGCCGGTGCGCTAGGTAAGGTCTCCGCACATACGGGTCTGCAAAGACACGATTTGCCTGTACTGATATTGCGGCGGGATGATCGCTTGATGCCCTTGCCGGTATCACGATTCTAGCGGGCGCCGGTCATGGGGAGTTGGCCGATCATACCTTGTGTCATCGGTTTGCTGTGGTGGTCGACGGCCGCGCAGTCGCAATCCGTGCCAGTGGGTTATCAGCAAGTCGCGATCGAATACGGCCTGCCTCCGGGCCTGTTCTACGCGGTGGCCTTGACCGAGAGCGGACAAAGCTCCCTCAGCGGTGGACAGTTACGCCCCTGGCCGTGGGCGCTCAATATTGATGGGGAAGGGCACTATTTCCCGTCGCGTCAGATGGCATGGCAGGCCCTGGAGAAGGTGTTGACGGAAACCAAAACCTCGGTGGATATCGGGCTGATGCAAATCAGTTGGCGTTACCATCGTTCAGTCCTGGGCTCATCCTGGCAAGCGCTGGATCCCTACCACAACCTGCGTGTGGCCGCCGCGATCCTGCGCGACTGCTTCGTCGAACACACCCACTGGATTCAAAGCGCCGGCTGCTATCACGCACCCAACGATCCTGCCCGAGCTGATCGCTACGGTCAGCGGGTCAAGGCGCACTGGATGCGGTTGACCGATACATCACAGGAGGTACGTCTTGAGAATCCATAAACAACGATCGTTGCCAGTCCTCGTGCTCGGGCTGGTCATGAACTACTCCGTATTGGCTGAGCTGGCGGTGATTTATGACAGTGGTGAGACACGGCCCTTAGCGCCGTTACTCAGCCCACTTTTGTCGAAGAAAACTCAATCGACCGCCCCGGCTGAATCGAGCGACCACAATCCATCTTCAACGTCCTTGCTCGGTCCGGCGACTCTCGGCAATTTATTGCCCATACGTTCACCCGGATTGGCCGTCGGCGATACTGCCGATAGCCAACTGAATCCCGAGACCCTGGCGCGTTTGGCACAAGGGAATCCACGCCCCTTCTTTCTCATCGGATCGGATGCGTTGTCAGTGCAATGGCTGGCGACTCACCACGACACTCTCAAAGCCCTGGGTGCGGTGGGTATGCTGGTACAAGCCGATACCGAGGCGGATGTGCGACGGATTGCCGAGGTGGCGCAGGGCTTATCCATCAGCCTGGGGTCCGGGAGTGATCTGGCCGCCGCACTGGGTATTCATCATTACCCGGTATTGATTACCCGTGATGGCATCCGGCAATGAGCTCGCATCCGATGGAAGCGCTGTTGCGGCCTCCCGTAGAGTTATGGTCCACCTGTACGGCGTTTGCGGCGGGTACGCTGGCCTGGCTCGCCCCCTGGGCATTGATGATGCCACCGGGTATCGCAATGGCCACCAGCCTGACCTTTTTCGGTTTTGGCTTGTGGCGGGGCCGTCAAGCATGGCGTGTGTTGCGCTACCAGCATCACATGAAGCGGCTGCCGGATTACCAAGTGCGGGCCAACCAGATCCCCGTCAGTCGCCATAAGCTGTTTTTGGGCAAAGGCTTTCGCTGGACCCAGCAACACACCCAGCGCCTGCGCGATACCCTCAAGCCCGAGGTTCAACGTTACGTTCAACCGGGCACGTTATACCAGTGGGCGCGACAAAAGGAAGTTGCCTGGGAATCGATTCCTGTCCTGTCTTTGCTGGCCAAAGCCCTGCGTAGTCGCCGCCGCTGGAACCCGCTGGCGCCACTACCGGCCGTCGGCGGCAAGCCCGCCCTGCACGCGGTTGAACCGCAAGAGCAGCTCGTGTGGATGGATCTGGGTGAACGGGTCGGGCACACGCTGGTGTTGGGCACCACGCGCGTCGGTAAGACACGCCTGGCGGAACTGCTGATTACCCAGGACATCCGCCGGGGTGATGTGGTCATTGTCTTTGACCCCAAAGGGGATGCCGATCTGTTGCGTCGCATCTACGCTGAGGCGAAGCGCGCCGGTCGGCTAGAGGATTTTTATCTGTTTCATCTCGGCTTTCCGGAACTGTCGGCACGTTACAACGCCATCGGTAACTTCTCCCGCATTACCGAGGTCGCGACCCGCATCGCCAATCAGCTGCCCAACGAGGGCAACTCCGCTGCCTTCAAGGAGTTCGCCTGGCGCTTCGTCAATATCATTGCGCGCGCCCTGGTGGCCCTGAAACGCCGGCCGGACTACCAGCAGATCCGTCGTTACATCAACGACATCGAGCCGCTGTTTGTGGAATACGCCGGCCACTGTGCCGACGTTGCCGGCTTCGAAGCCTGGGCGTCTCTGGTTGAAGCGCGCGCGGCGGATATCAAAGAGCGCAATTTACCCAATGCCCTGCGTGGCCGGTCGATGGAAGCCATCGCCTGCATGCGCTTGCTGCAGGAGAAGGCCATTTACGATCCCGTGCTGGACGGGCTGATTTCCGCGTTCAAATACGATAAGACCTATTTCGACAAGATCGTCAGCTCCGTCGGCCCGTTGATGGAAAAGCTGACCACCGGCACCATTGCCGGGCTGATCTCACCGGACTACCAGGATGAGCACGACGCCAGGCCGATCTTTGAATGGATGGATGTGGTGCGCCGCAAGGGCATCGTGTATGTGGGACTGGATGCACTCACCGATACTACCGTGGCCAGTGCGGTGGGCAATTCCATGTTTGCGGATCTGGTGTCCGTCGCGGGGCATATCTACAAGCACGGTGTCGCGGCTAAGGGTACTGATGCGCCAGACCCGGAAACCACAACACACAAAACCCCCACCATCTCTCTGCATGCGGATGAGTTCAACGAGCTGATCGGTGATGAATTCGTGCCACTGCTGAACAAGGCCGGCGGGGCAGGCTTTCAGGTCACGGCCTATACCCAGACCTGGTCGGACGTGGAAGCGCGAATCGGCAGTCGGGCGAAAGCGGGGCAGGTGGCCGGTAACTTCAATACCCTGCTGATGCTGCGGGTGAAAGAGCTGGATACCGCCGCCATGCTGACCGAACAGCTGCCGCGGGTTGAGGTCTTCACCCTGATGAGTGTCTCCGGCGTCGATGATTCGTCGGATCCCGGTTCCGGGGTCGACTTCAAATCCCGCAACGAAGACCGGATCAGTGTCTCGGAAGTACCGATGCTGACTGCCGCGGATATGGTCACGATGCCCAAGGGGCAGGCCTTCGCCCTGCTGGAAGGCGGCCAGCTGTGGAAAATCCGTATCCCGCTGCCGGATGACCGCGAGGATACGGCCATGCCTGATGACTTTGAGGCGATAGCCGAGGCCATGCGCCGCAGCTATATCACCAACGATCACTGGTACCGGGTCACCGACCACTGGTGGCAAGCCGTCTCCGAGGCCGCGATCCGACCCTCAGACGCCGGTGAGCAGGCTTGAGCACGGTGGAGCCTCGCGATCCCCGACGGCCGGTTGCACAGCCGGGTACTGTATCCCGGCTGCTGACGGGCATCGCCCAGTGCCTCAAATGGCTGTTTCTCTCCCTGTTGTTCTCCATTCTGGTGGAGTGGATCGGCATGGCGTTCTGGTGGGAAGAGCAAGGACTTGGCCACAGTCGACAGATGCTGGTGAACGAATTGCAGTTCCTCGGCACCGACTTTCATCGCAGCTGGTTAACCGCCCAGCCGATGGTGTTCGCCAGTAACCTCTCGGATCGCGTCTACCAGTTTGCCTTCGAGTGGACGGGGCTCGTGGATCTGATTCATTGGATTACACCGGTACCGTCTGCGGAGGAAACCGGTCTGAGAGCGGTACTGCACCGGTTATACAGGCCCGTCGCTGACTATGTGCTCGCGGGTATGCAAATCACCCAGGTCTTTGCGGTACGACTCGCCATCCTGACGCTGGCCACGCCGGTATTTGGACTGTTCACCTTGGTGGCGCTGGTGGATGGACTGGTGCGGCGCGACCTGCGGCGTTGGGGCGGCGGCAGGGAAAGTTCTTTCGTGTACCATTACGCCAAGAAAGCCGCCATACCGCTGATCATTATGGCCTGGGTGTTGTACCTGGCGCTGCCGTTCAGTTTGCACCCGTCCTGGATCATCCTGCCATTCGCGCTGGCCTTTGCCTTCGCCGTCACCATCACAGCCAGTACCTTTAAAAAGTACCTTTAATACAAAGTCATTGAACCAGTTGACTGTACCGTTACAGTCTGCTAGGCTGCATTTAAGCACTGTAAAGGTACAGTCTGAATGCTGTTTAGGAGGTAATCATGATCGCTCAAGCCGAACAACTGCTGCAACGTGGTTCCAGTGTCACCAGTTCACTGCTGCCGGCGATTTTCAATATCTTCAGCCAGTGGCGCCTCACTGGTGCCCAGCAGATGACGCTACTGGGACTCAGCAATGAGAAGACCCTCTATAACTGGAAGAGCCAACCCGAGAAGGCCAAGCTGACGCGAGACCTATTGGAACGGGCCAGCTACATTTTGGGGATCTACAAGTCCTTGCAAATCCTGTTGCCTGATCAGGTGCTGGCTGACCAGTGGCTGGCTACTCCCAACGACAACCCGCTGTTCAATGGCACGGCGCCGCTGGACCGGATACTTGCTGGTCAGGTGGTCGACCTGGCCGTGGTCAGGGATTTTCTTGATGCGGAGCGGGGTGGCTGGTGATTGCGATCGATACGCTACCCAGCAGCGAGGTCAATGAACCGGTCTACCGGGTCATCCTGTCGCGCTATCCCCAGATCCACCTCTTCGAGCGCGTCTCCAATCCCCAGGATTGGGACGTGCTCTACGCCGTCGAGTCGCTAACCAATCCCAGGTTGCGCGATGAAGTTGGCGACATTCGCCTAGTACCCCCGGAAGATCGCGTCTATGGCGATGGTGCCTCCTGGATCATGGCGGCGTTCACCCATCCTCCGGTTGATGGGCGGGGTGGTCGCTTTAACCGAGACTTTGGTATTTACTACTGCGCCGCCGATGAAGCGGTCGCCATCGCCGAATCGTCCTACCACCAGGCGCGTTTCCTAGGGGAATCCCGAATCGACAAGACCACCCAGGAAATGCGCGTGATTCGCGCACAGTTGGGGCCGACAACTCTCCATGATGTCCGTCACCTGGTGGGAGACGGCATCTATGATCCAGAGAATTACGGCGAAGCCCAGCAGCTCGGTTACGCGTTACGTAATGCCAAAAGCTTTGGTGTTCACTACCAAAGCGTGAGAACGAAAGGGGAGTGCTACGGCGTGATGCGTGCCCGAGTGCTGTCCGATGCGATCCACTGGCGCTATCTGCGCTACCACTACAACCAAGGGGCGATCGTCGATGTAGAATCTCTCGATGGCAGTGGCAGGAGGTGATGGCAATGTATAAAGAACTGCTGTGGATCTTCACCCAACTCCCGGACGATTACATCGTCCTCGATACCGAAACCACCGGACTCCCTGACGAAAACGGCCCACCGGATATCGTGACACTCGGCATCACCGTGGTAAGAAATCGAAAGATAGCGGAATCCGTCGAATTTAAAACACGGCCACAAAAACACATTTCAGAAGAAGCACAAAGAATACACGGGATCACCAATGAACAGGCCGCTGAATTCGAATCCTTCGACGCCCAATGGAACCAGATTGCCGACTACCTGAAAGATCAGCTTATCGTCATTCACAACGCCAGTTTTGACTGGCCGATCCTGCTGGATCACGTCGCCCGATACGGTTTATCAATGCCGCCAATTCAAGGTGTGTTTTGCAGTCAGAAAGCAGCCATTCCCTGGGCGCAGGCAACGGATTTGTCGTGCAGCCACAGAGGTCCATCGTTAGATACGCTGACGAAAGTTCTGAGCGTTGAAAATCTCAGAGATAAAACTGACGGGATTCATGGGGCGGGGATTGATAGTCGGCAGACTGCTCGGGTTATAGAGGTGATGCGATGTTATGGAAGTCTGGATGAGATTCAAACCTGGAATAATGATGTTAGCGGAGAGGTATAAATGTATCCAGTTACCTAATGCAGCTGAGCCTCCGCTAAGCATAATAAACGGGCTCACATTTCAAGATGGCGCAATATGACGGAGTGAGTGTTATGGAGCAACCAACTTTTAACATATTTGAGGCGCTTTCCGCCTGGGGCAATACTCTCCCAGGCTGGCAGCATCTCCTCTTGAGCAAACTCGTGGCGACGGAAGAGTTGTCCGATGATACTCTGGAGGAGGTCTTCGCTGAATTCCTGATCGATCAAGACTTGGCTGGATCAGATACAGTGCGCGTGAACCGGGACATGGAATTGCCACAGTTTCAGGTGAGTGGTCCGACGGTTGTCA
>CATLZI010000015.1 GCA_950063125.1 uncultured Porticoccus sp.
CGGGCAATCGGGCGTGGGTAAATCTTCATTGCTGAACAGCATCGCCCCTGGAACAGAAGCAGCTGTGGGAGCACTATCGGAGAGCGCAGCAAAAGGGACACATACCACGACCACAGCACAACTCTTTCATCTACCGAGTGGTGGAGAAGTGATCGATTCGCCGGGTATCCGCGAATTCGGACTCTGGCACCTTGAACCGGATGCCATCGCAGAGGGGTTTGTGGAGTTCAGAGCTTTTCTCGGCCACTGTCGATTCCGGGATTGTCGGCATCAGGGAGAACCCGGTTGCGCCCTGCGCCAGGCCATTGCTTCCGGCAGCATTAGCGCAACTCGCTTCAGTAGCTACCAGCAAATTGTACAGAGTCTGGAGTCGGACCAGCAGTAAAGTCATGGGTTTTTTGATGTTACAATCGCGTTTCGCATGAATGGGAGCAATTATGTCTGAGTTACCTAAGTTACTGGAACCGGAGTCACTGGTTGAACTGCTTGAACGACCTGACATCCTGCTGATTGATGTTTGCAAAGATGAAATATACAGCCGGAGGCATATCCCCGGCGCTGTGCATGTGTCAACCAAGGAACTGATGAATGGCGGCCAACCATGGCCCAACAAACTGCCCTCCCCCGAGCAATTGGATGCACTGTTTAGTCGAATCGGCCTGACGGCCGACAAACATGTGGTGGTATACGATGATGAAGGGGGTGGCTGGGCAGGCCGGTTGATATGGACACTGGATGTTATCGGTCATCAAAACTGGTCGTACCTCAACGGCGGACTCATTGCCTGGTACGCCGAGGGCTTTCCCACCACCGACGAAGTTCCGCCACCCGAAGTGGTCGAATTCGAGGTGACTGTTGATCGGGCAGCGATTGTCAGCGCCGAGGATATCATGGCACTGGATGCTACCAACGATGTACAAATCTGGGACGCCCGCAGTATTGAGGAATATACGGGAGAAAAAGTAATGGCCGAGAAGGGTGGCCATATTCCCGGCGCTATTCATTGCGAGTGGACCAGCCTAATGGATCGTGAACGCAATATGCGGATCCGGCAGGATGCCCTCGAATACCTGGCCACAGTGGGTATATCTCCCGATAAACCCACCATCACCCACTGCCAGTCACATCACCGTTCAGGCTTTACCTATCTAGTCGGCCGCCTGCTGGGTTTCAGTAATATTCGCGCCTACGATGGCTCCTGGTGGGAGTGGGGAAATCGATCCGACACACCTGTGGAGCAGGGGCGGTGAATGATTTTCTTGCCGAGTGGTTTGTCGCCCTGCAACGGCTAACCCCGCAACACCAGCTATCCCGGCTGGTGTCAAAACTGGCTGAGAGCACCCACCCCCGGACAAAAAACCTGCTTATCCGACAATTCATCAAAACCTATAACGTGAATATGGATGAAGCGGCAGGTAGTTCCGACAATGACTACGCCAGTTTTAATGACTTCTTTACGCGCTCACTGAAACCCCAGTCGCGCCCAATTGACAACACACCGGGGAGTATCGTTTCACCAGCGGATGGCACTATCAGTCAGCTGGGGGCTATCACGCAGGGGCGTATTTTTCAGGCAAAGGGCAGGCATTTTTCAGTGGACGCTTTATTGGGTGAGCACAGTCCCCGGAGCGAACGATTCCTGAATGGACAGTTTGCAACCATTTACCTGTCTCCCCGAGATTACCACCGGGTACACATGCCCATTAGCGGATCGCTGGAGTATTGTCGCTACATCCCCGGCAAACTGTTTTCTGTCAATACCACGACAACCCAGCATATCGATGGCCTTTTTGCCCGAAATGAACGCCTGGTAAGTTTTTTCAATACAGAAAGAGGTCGTTGCGCCATTGTCATGGTAGGCGCCATGCTGGTAGCAGGCATTGAGACTGTATGGGGAAATTACCCCCCGGGGAAGCTGAAAACTGAACAGTTTTCGGATAGCCACGTCGCTCTCAAAAAAGGGGAGGAAATGGGCCGATTCAAATTTGGCTCAACCGTTATTCTATTATTTGAGGAAAATTCAGTGACCTGGGGTGCGACCTGCGGCCCGGGAAACACCATTCAAATGGGAAAAAGAATGGGCCAGTTCTAAGCCAACCCGAATCGAATCCCGCAACCCCATCAAAGACGAAACCGATCCCGAAGCGTGGCATAAAGCCCGCTCTGGCCAGCTGGTGTTTCAATTTTGGCATCATCAGAAACAACCGATTCCATTACCCGTTGTGCATTTTTCATAAAAATGCCACTGACAGCGGCAATGTCCACATCGTAACCGGACAAATCGAGATCTCTTGCAATAGCTAACTTGGAAACGGATTTTGCTTTTGACTGACCACTTTTCTCCAGAATTCTCCGGGATAAACCCTCATCCTTGAGATCAACCAGAATATAGGCCCCTGAGGCCTGTGTTTTTTTCGGATCCAACACTGCAACCTTTGGTGTCAAACGGGATTCCGCGTGTTGTTCGACAACAATACCCACATCACCGGTTGTTAACTCCACCAGCGTACCCGTGGGGTAAAGACCGATCGACTGGATAAACTGCACCACCAGGTCATCCTGAAACTTTTTATCCCGCAGGTTATAGAGCAGGCTCACCGCCCGGGATGGCGCCACTGGCTCCTCGGCTTCGCGGGGATTTGAAATAGCATCGTAGGTTGTCGCTATACCGGCAATCCTAGCCAATAGAGGAATTTTTCCACCCTGTAACCCCTCTGGAAACCCACTGCCATCGTAACGCTCGCAGTGGAAGCGCACCACAGACACAACGCGTGGTTCAACATTGCTGCTGCGCAACATCTCAACACCGTAGTCGACAAACTTTTGGTATTCAGTGACTTCTTCGAGCGTACGCTTTCTTTTCCGCAACAGTCCGTTGGGCAATTTAATTTTGCCGATGTCCTTGAGCAAGGTACCGAGGCAAAGTACTGACATTTCCTCTTTTGGCATACCGACAAAACGGGCGAACTGCACTGCCCACAAGGCTGAACGCATGCTGTGATCATGGCTGTGCTGGTCTTTGAGACGAAGCCGTAGCAGCCAGGTAAAGGCATCGGGACACCTGACAACACTGTTGACCATGTCGCCAACGGAATCTTTCAATCCCTGATAATCAAAGTCCCGGCCTTTGGCGATTTGTTTTACGGCCAGGGCAAAATGGCCCCGGAGCTGCATCAAACCCTTTTCAGCGTACTGCACCTCCTCGGAAAGAGGGACAACCTTCCCATATACGCCACGCTTGACGTCAATTGGCGATGCTTCAGCGGCCAGGCCTTTCGCCTTGGGGGATAAAGCGGGGGACGTCCTGGACCCGGCTTTTGATGGTTGCTGCACAGTAACTGCCGGACTTGAGCCTTTGGTAACATCTATATACACGTATTCACAGTAGTTGCGCAGCGCACTGATCTCCTTGGGACTTTTAACAAGGAGGCCTTGAATGGGAAAGGGTGTCTGACTCCAGGGACGATCAAGACAAGAGACATACATCCCCATCGTGATGTCTGCGACACTTACCTTGACCTGCTTGATGCTCATACTGATGCACGCCCAAGTTTATAAATTTAAATAAATCCTTATTGTCATACGGCCTTTGCACAAGGCTATTTTCATCCCTTAAAGAGTATTCTGATACGAAGCAATAGCAACCGGGAATGCACAGTCGGTCTAATTATGAGATAACTGGTCAGCTTATTTAGATTTATTTGTGGTAATTCACTGAATAACTGTGAACTGCATCAATAAAAATTCCAGCCTTCTCGGGGCTGATATCTGGCGTGATTCCATGGCCAAGGTTGAATATATGACCTTCGCCACTGCCGAACTGCTTGAGAATACCGGCAACCTCCTGACGAATTCTTTCAGGTGAAGCACGAAGTGTCGCCGGATCCATATTTCCCTGGAGCGCCACTTTGGCCCCTATACGTTGGCGAGCATGACCAATATGTGTCGTCCAGTCCAATCCGACCGCATGACAACCAGAATCCGCAATGGCTTCAAGCCACTGTCCTCCACCTTTGGTAAAGAGAATCACCGGTACCTCTCGACCCTCGCTGTGTTTGGTCAGACCGGCAACGATCCTGGTCATGTAATCGAGCGAAAACTCCTGGTAAGCAGTATGGGAGAGAGCACCCCCCCAGGTATCAAAAATCTGTACTGCCTGTGCGCCAGCTTCTATCTGCGCGTTGAGGTAGGCGATCACCGACTCTGCCAGCTTTTCAAGCAGTTGGTGAAGCAACTGCGGCTGGTCATAGAGCATAGTTTTACTACGGGCAAAATCGCGACTGCTCCCGCCCTCAATCATATACGTTGCCAGCGTCCAGGGGCTTCCGGAAAACCCGATCAAAGGCACCCGGCCATTGAGTTCACGACGAATGGTGGACACGGCATCCAGCACATAGGGAAGATCGCTGGCCGGATCAATCACCTGGAGACCGGCGATATCCGCCTCGGTTCTGACTGGTTTCCTGAAACGCGGCCCTTCTCCAGCTTCAAAATAGAGGCCCAACCCCATGGCGTCCGGGATAGTGAGAATATCCGAGAACAGAATTGCCGCATCCAGCGGGTAGCGCTCAAGCGGCTGGAGCGTGACCTCGCAGGCCAACTCAGGGTTGGTACAAACAGCCATAAAATCCCCGGCTGCGGAACGGGTCTGTCGGTATTCTGGCAGATACCGGCCCGCCTGACGCATCATCCATACCGGAGTCACGTCGACAGGTTGGCGCAACAGGGCCCGAAGAAAACGATCATTTTTTAGTAGAGCCATTGGTTTAGAGCCTTGTGGTCAAACTTGCAGGTAATCCAGAATACCTTCCCCTGCCTGGCGCCCTTCCCAAATTGCGGTCACCACCAAGTCCGAACCACGCACCATATCACCCCCGGCAAAAATCTTTGGATTGCTGGTCTGAAACTTGAAGCACTGATCTTCTGGCGCTATGACGCCCTGCCAGTCATTGAGCTGAACGTTTTTCTCGCCAATCCAGGGGGCGGGATCAGGCTGAAAACCAAACGCAATCAGGATGACATCTGCCGGCAGAATTTCTTCACTTCCCGCAACGGGCGTAGGCCGACGGCGACCTTGTTCGTCCGGTTCACCCAGCTCTGTAGTAACCACTTTAACGCCTTCTACGCGACCATTGCCAATAATCTCAACCGGTTGGCGGTTAAACAGGAACTGTACTCCTTCTTCCTGAGCGTTTTTCACCTCACGACGGGAACCCGGCATGTTCTCCTGATCTCGCCGGTAGGCACACACCACCGAGGTCGCACCCTGGCGAATGGATGTCCTATTACAGTCCATGGCAGTATCACCACCGCCCAATACCACGACCCTCTGCCCGGCAACACTAATAAAATCGTCAGGGTTCTTTTCCCAACCCATGTTGCGATTGACATTGGCCACCAGAAAAGGAAGCGCATCGTAAACGCCGGGGAGGTCTTCTCCGGGAAAACCACCTTTCATGTATTTATAGGTGCCCATGCCAAGGAAAACGGCATCGTACTCTTCCAGCAACTGGTCGATGGTCACATCGACGCCAATCTCGGTATTGAGCCTGAATTCCACACCCATATCTTCAAGGATGACACGGCGATTTTGCATCACCGACTTCTCGAGCTTGAACTCCGGTATACCGAAAGTCAGCAAGCCGCCAATTTCCGGGTAGCGGTCAAATACTACTGGTCGAACACCGCCCCGTACCAGAATATCAGCACAACCGAGGCCCGCTGGCCCGGCCCCGATGATGGCTACCCGTTTGTCGGTCCATGTCACATTGGACATATCCGGACGCCAACCCATGGCAAAAGCGGTGTCGGTAATGTATTTCTCTGCACTGCCAATGGTGACAGCACCAAAATCGTCATTCAGGGTGCAGGCACCTTCGCAAAGCCTGTCCTGAGGACATACCCGGCCACAGACCTCGGGGAGTGTATTGGTCTGATGACAGAGCTCCGCTGCCTCAAGAATATTGCCGTCAGACAATAGCTTTAACCAGTTGGGAATATAATTGTGAACCGGGCACTTCCACTCACAGTAGGGATTACCGCAATCCAGACAGCGATGTGCCTGACTGGCGGCCTCCTTCTGTTCGAATGGCTCGTAAATTTCGACAAATTCCCGGGTGCGACTGAGCAATCCCTTTTTTCCGGGCTCTTCTCTACTTACCTGCACAAACTGGAAATTGTTGTTTAATCTTTGCGTCATAAGTGGAAACCTTTACTCAACAACAGCCTTATTGGGGTGCAGCACGAGTGTGTTCAAGCAAGCTTTGCAGACTCGCAGCCTTGGGCTTGACCAGCCAGAATTTATTGAGGAGGCTCTCCAGGTTTTCGAGGACCTGTTGACCCCAGGCACTACCAGTTTCTTCCACAAAGTCCTTGATCAGACTTTCCAGATTGTGGCGATAGGCCTCGGTGGCCTCACTGGTGATACGCTGAATATCGACCAGCTCCATATTGTAGCGATCGACAAAAGTTCGCTCCTCATCCAGAACATAGGCAAAGCCACCGGTCATGCCTGCACCGAAGTTCGGACCAGTATTGCCGAGCACCACCACTACGCCTCCCGTCATATACTCACAGCAATGGTGTCCAGCACCCTCAACAACCGTGATACAACCCGAGTTACGCACCGCAAAACGCTCGCCTGCACGGCCGGCGGCGTATAACTTTCCACCGGTAGCACCATACAGGCAGGTATTGCCAATAATCGGCGCCTGGTTTGAAGAAAATTTGCTGGCTTCTGGTGGCGCAATGACAATTTTCCCACCGGCCATACCCTTGCCGACGTAATCGTTGGCATCCCCCCGCAAATAAATATCCAGTCCACCCGCGTTCCAGACACCCAGTGATTGACCGGCAACGCCTTGAAGGTTCAGTTTCACTGGCGCGTCGGCCATCCCCTGATTACCGTGGCGCTTGGCGATCTCACCAGACAAGCGTGCTCCAATGGAGCGATCACAATTACTGACGGAGTAGTGGTACTCCCCGCCTGACTTTGCCTCAATTGCAGGGAGTATATCCTCAACCATACGCTCTGCCAGATACCCCTTGTCAAATGGCGTGTTTCTTGAAACCTGGCAGGTCTGCGGTTTGCTTTGTAACAGTTCATCAGTATAGATAATCGGCGACAGGTCGAGTTTTCTCTGTTTTTCCGTCACGCCGGGTAACACTTCCAGCAAATCCACCCGTCCCACGAGTTCTTCAAGACTCCTGACCCCGAGACGTGACATCCACTCGCGGGTTTCTTCTGCCATGAAACGGAAGAAATTGCGCGCCATTTCCACGGTACCCAGGTAATACTGTTCCCGGAGTGTCTTGTCCTGAGTGGCAACGCCCGTTGCACAATTATTGAGATGGCAAATACGCAGGTACTTGCAGCCCAGGGCAATCATCGGGGCTGTGCCAAAACCAAAGCTCTCGGCACCCAGAATAGCCGCCTTGACAACATCCAGTCCGGTTTTCAAGCCACCATCTGTTTGTACGCGCACTTTCCCTCTCAGATCGTTGGCTCGCAACATCTGATGGGTTTCCGACAACCCGAGTTCCCATGGGGAGCCCGCGTAACGAATGGAGGTCAAGGGGCTGGCCGCAGTGCCACCGTCGTACCCCGATATGGTAATCAGGTCTGCGTAGGCTTTCGCCACACCTGCAGCAATCGTTCCCACCCCCGGCCTTGATACCAGTTTCACGGATACCAGAGCGGTCGGGTTAACCTGCTTCAGATCAAAAATCAGCTGGGCCAGATCCTCAATAGAATAGATATCATGATGAGGGGGTGGCGAAATCAGTGTCACACCGGGGACCGAATAGCGAAGCCGGGCAATCAATTCGTTGACTTTACCACCCGGCAATTGGCCACCTTCACCGGGCTTTGCGCCCTGGGCAATCTTGATCTGGATGACTTCTGCACTGGACAAATAATGCGGTGTCACGCCAAATCGACCGGAGGCAACCTGTTTGATCTTGGAGACCTTGTTCGTACCAAAGCGCACCGAGTCCTCACCGCCCTCACCAGAGTTGGAGCGTCCGCCCAAGGTATTCATGGCCTCGGCAAGGGCTTCATGCGCCTCCGGTGATAGTGCGCCCAACGACATGCCCGCCGAATCAAAACGTTTGATGATTTTTTCGATCGGCTCAATCTCTGCCATGGGCAAAGGCACGATGTCGTCACGCAACTTCAGCAAATCCCGCAGTGTTGCTATCGGTCGCTGATTAACCAGCGCGGCATAGTCGTGCCAGGCCGCATAATCATTATTTTGCACAGAGCGATGCAACGCCTGGACCACATCGGGATTAAACGCATGATATTCCTGGCCGTGCACATATTTCAGGAGACCACCCGGGTTAACGGGCTTCCGATCACTCCAGGCTTCCCGCGCAAGTCGCTGCTGATCTTGCTGCAGATCTTCGAACCCGGCACCCTGAATACGACTCGGTGTATCGGTGAAGCAGAGGTCGACCACTTCAGATGACAACCCCACGATCTCAAACAACTGGGAGCCCCGGTAGGATGCGATCGTGGAAATACCCATTTTGGAGAGTATTTTCAACAACCCCTTATTAATCGCCTTGCGATAGTTCTTAAAGGCAACATCGAGGTCACTGAGCAATTCACCGGATTGCACCAGATCACACAGGATGTGATAACTCAGGTAGGGGTAGACCGCCGAAGCGCCATACCCGATCAGCGCAGCAATCTGATGCGCATCCCGCGCCGAGGCCGTGCTGGCGATGATATTGGCATTGCAGCGTTCCCCCACAGCAATCAGGTGATGGTGGACTGCACCCACCGCCATCAACATGGGCATGGGCAACTGTCCTGGCACAATGTCGGAGTCAGACAAAATACAACAGCCAATACCCGAGCGAACCGCCGCCTCAACATCAAGACACAAGCGTTTGACCGCCTGCTCCAAGTCGGTTTGTTCAGGATCGTAATTAATTCCAAATTTTTGAACCGGGTAGTCCGCGATATTGATATTCTTCAGCGCGTAATATTTGCGTGGCGACAGCACGGGGCTGTTAAGGTTTACCCGGTGGCCATGCTCCTCGGTTTCCGTAAACAGGCAGTGTTCACGGCCGAGATGGGTCTGCAAAGACATCACCAGCGATTCGCGCAGAGGATCGATCGGCGGATTGGTTACCTGGGCGAACTGTTGGCGAAAGTAATCGTAAAGCGTGCGGTTTTTACTGGACAACACCGCCATCGGCGTATCGTCCCCCATCGAGCCTACTGCTTCCTGGCCACCTTCCGCCATCGGTCTGAGTACCTGATCACGCTCCTCGCGAGAGGCGAGAAACATTTTCATGTATTTATAAATTTCTTCGCGGGTCAGCGCGCCTTCCACTTCGATGGAATCCTGATCCATCGTCGACATGACTTTGACACTGCCATCCCTCAACCACTTTTGGTAAGGATTACCGGAGGCCAGCTGGCGATCCACCTCTTCTGAATCGATAATAGCGCCGGTCAATGTGTCAATCGAGAGGATATCACCCGGGCCAAGCTTACCCTTGGCAACAACGCTCTCCGGACTGTAGTTGTAAACACCCACTTCGGAGGCAACAGTTATGACATCGTCATCCGTCAATACCCAGCGGGAAGGACGCAGGCCATTTCTGTCGAGCGTACAGACGGCATAACGACCATCGGTGATCACCAGACCAGCAGGACCATCCCAGGGCTCCATGTGCATGGAAACGTATTCGAAGTAAGCTCTCTCATTGGGGCCAAAATCCTGGGTATTATTCCAGGCAGGCGGCACCAGCAATCTGATGGCCTTATGCAGATCCATACCACCGGCAACTAACACCTCAAGCATATTATCCAGACTGGAGGAATCCGAGCCGGTTCGATTGACCAGTGGGCTGACTTCGTCCAGTTTCGGCAACAGGGCAGTTTCAAACTTGGGTGTGCGCGCCACGGACCAGTTTCTATTGCCGGTAATGGTATTGATTTCCCCATTATGGGCAAGCATTCTGAAGGGTTGCGCCAAGGGCCAGCGGGGCATGGTATTGGTGGAAAACCGCTGGTGAAAGACACAAATGGCTGTCTCGAGCTGGGGGTTTGCCAGATCAGGATAAAACTTTGGCAGATCTACCGGCATCATCAAGCCTTTATAGCTGATGACATTGGCGGAAAGACTCGCAATGTAAAAGGCTTCGTCCTCAACCAGGGCTTTTTCTGCCCGCCGCGTCGCCATGTATAGCGCCGCATTGAGTTGCTGTTCACTCATCTCACCGGCGGTAACAAAGACCTGCTCGAAGACGGGTAATGTTTCCAGCGCGATATCACCGAGGCAGGCATTGTCGGTAGGCACGTCACGCCAACCGACCACCGACAAGCCCTCGCCAAGCAATGCTTCAGAAAGCACTGCCTTGGCCCTTTCACGACAGGACGCATCCTGACTGAGCATGATCGCGCCAATCGCATATATCTCTGGCAATTCTACAGAGAAGAGCTCACGAGCAAGCTGCCGCATGAAACGATCAGGCTTTTGTATCAGCAGGCCACAGCCATCACCCGTCTTGCCATCGGCGGCAATCCCACCACGGTGGGTCATGCAGGTTAATGACTCGATGGCTGTTTCCAGAATACGGTGACTCGCCTGCCCCTTGGTATGGGCAATCAAACCAAAGCCACAGTTATCTTTGAACTCATCTAACCGGTAGAGGCCAGTGGACATAATATAACTCTAGGTAGAATACAAATAAAAACAGCTGGTTACAGCACCAAAAAAGCCCAACCGAGCTTATGGAGGCAAAAGGAGGCACATTTTACACGCCACTAGCGGGCGCCACAAATTTCTGTTGAGTGAAACGTCTTTCAGTGTCGGAAGTTTGGACAGGCAGCCAGGGCAGTATTTTCTGTCATAACCTGCTTTTCAGCAACTCTCTCAGTAGCTGGTGATCGAAATCTGAGGTGACTATCGCCTGACCTATCGCTTTGAGCAGAACCAGACGAAGGCTCCCGTCCATGACTTTTTTATCCACCGCCATCAAATCGAGAAATCTATCAGCACTCATTGTATGCGGGGCCCATAGCGGCAGTTGACACCGGCCAAGCAGTTCCCTGGCACGAAGGACATCGTCGGAAGGTAACCATCCAAGTAACCTGGATAGCTCAGCCGCCATAACCATTCCGGCGGCAATCGCTTCACCATGGAGCCAGTCTGAGTACGATTGTGCCGTCTCAATGGCGTGCCCGAAAGTGTGGCCAAGGTTAAGTATTGCCCGAATACCCGTCTCCCGCTCATCCTGGCTGACAATCCTTGCCTTGTTTTCACAAGAACGCATGATTGCAACAGCCAGCGAATCGGGACATCTCCCCATTAACTGCTCCACGTTGACTTCAAGCCAGCAGAAAAAATCCTCATCGGCGATCAAGCCATATTTGACCACTTCGGCGAGACCGGCATGGAGCTCTCTTTCAGGCAGGGTCTTGAGGGTAGCCGTATCGGCAATCACGCATTCAGGCTGATAAAACGCGCCAATCATGTTTTTCCCCTGTGGGTGATTGACGGCTGTTTTCCCCCCCACAGAAGAATCTACCTGGGCGAGCAGCGTGGTAGGAACCTGAATGAAATTTACACCACGCTGGTAAGTAGCTGCAGCAAAACCGGTCATATCGCCAATAACACCCCCACCGAGCGCAATCAGTGTAGTACTTCTGTTATGCCTTTTTTCCAGCAGCCGATCATAAATTTTATTGAGATACTGCAGCGTTTTGTAGCGCTCACCATCAGGTAAAATCAATGTATCGACCTGGTAACGGGACAGACTTTTTTCAATCGGACCAAGGTATAGGGGCGCAACCGTTTCATTGGTCACGATCAACACCTGCTCACCCTGAATATAGGGCGCAAAAACGTCGCTCGTTTGGAGTAACCCCTCACCAATATGTATTGGATAACTACGATCGCCTAGTTCGACAATGAGCTGATTGGCAGCGTCCACGATGTGTCACTCTTTAGCAGTAAAAAAAGGGGAATAGAATTTATCACATCAGCTGTTGAGCTGGCGAATAGTCCTTGCGATTTCATCAGCGACCAGCTGGGGCTTTTTCTGCTCGGTAGCAACCACCAAATCGGCTATTTCACGATAGAGGGGATCGCGTTCGTGAAGCAGGGAATCAATGACAGCAGCGGGATCATCCACCTGAAGTAGTGGCCGATTCCGATCGTGTGCTGTCCTCTCCAGCAATTGATCCACCGAGGCCGTCAGATAAACGACATACCCCCTTTGCTGCAAAAGTGCTCTATTGTGCTCATTGAGCACAGCGCCGCCGCCCGTGGCGAGAAGGATATCTGTAGATGCTGTAATTTCATTCAATAACTGGCTTTCACGTTTGCGGAAACCAGCCTCACCCTCGACGTCGAATATCCAGGGGATATCAGCACCACATCGTTTCTCTATTTCGGTATCAAGGTCAATGAATTGAAGTTTCAGCGTCTTTGAAAGAAGTCGGCCAATGGTGGTCTTGCCGGCCCCCATGGGGCCGACAAGGAAGATGTTGCGGGGTTTTGTCATTAATCAAGCAAAGCTTCATTCAGTATTTTGGGGGTGATAAAAATCAGAATTTCACGCTTCTGGATATCATTAATATCATGACGGAACAAACGCCCCAGATAGGGGACATCACCCAGAAATGGAACCTTCTCCACATTATTGACAGTCTGCATCTGGAACAGTCCGCCAAGCACCAAGGTCTGGCCATCGCCAACAATGGCTTTTGTCTCAACCTGGGTAATATCGATAATAGGCTCTCCAGTAGGCAGGAGATCACCCACAGAATCCTGTGCCACATTAATATCCATTACGATACGGCCATCCGGCGTAATCTGTGGGGTCACTTCAAGCAACAACACAGCTTCCTTGAACTGGGTGGAGGTGGCACCACTTGAGGTGGCATTCTGATAGGGAATTTCAGTACCAGTTTTGATAGAGGCTTTCTGCTTGTCGCCGGTCAACACCTTTGGCTGCGAGACAATTTCACCCTTGCCTTCGTTTTCCAGCGCGCTGATCTCCAGGTCAATGAATGTATTGTTGGTCAAAAGCTCCAGAGCAAAGCTGCCATTGGGATTGGGAACACCAAGATCTACACCCAAAGCAGCATCATTCACCAAAATAGAGCCGATGCCCGGGGTCCTATCAAAAGCATCAATCGGGTTAACCCCGCCATCAAAGCCCTCCAATGAACCTGAGAAACCGAACTGTGAATTACCCGGGTTGCGCACGCCCTGCAAGCCCATCCGCGCACCGATCTCTTTTCTGAAATCGCGGTTGGCAATGACAATTCTGGCTTCGATAAGAACCTGTCTCACCGGAATATCAATTTGGTCAATCAGTCGCTTGAACTCAAGAATTTTATCTTCCGTGTCAGTGAGAATAATCGTGTTGGTGCGGTTATCGACAATCGCGGAACCCCGTTCGGACAGAATACTGTCAGTGGCTGTACGACTTCCGGAACTACCGCCACTACTACCTCCGCGAACATCAAATAACTCATATAACGCTTTCGCATCGGCATACTTCACACGAATAAATTCAGTCCTGATTGGTGCCAACTCCTGGAGCTGCTTATTGGCTTCAACCTGAAGACGTTCACGTTCTGCAATTTCGGCCGCCGGGGCAACCATCAATACGTTGCCTTCCTGTCGCTTGTCCAACCCTTTCGCCTTTAACACAATATCGAGAGCCTGATCCCAGGGAACATTCTCCAAACGGAGGGTGATGCTACCTGACACCGTGTCACTGGCCACCAGGTTCAGGTCAGTAAAGTCAGCAATCAACTGCAATACCGACCTGACTTCGATATCCTGAAAATTCAGCGACAGTTTTTCGCCGACATAAGCAAATTTGGATTTTTGATTTTCCAGCTCTTCTTCTGACAGGGGCTTCAGGCTCACAATATATTGATCATCTGTCTGGTAAGCCATGTAATCGTATTCACCAGCAGTTTTGATCAGCACCGTCGAGGTAGAGCCATCAAAACTGGCATCAACTTCTTTGACAGGAGTGGCGAAGTCAACCACATCCAGTCGGCGATCAAGAGACTCCGGCAACATCGTACGGAAGAAACGCAGTTTGACATCGCCCCCAGACTGGGAAATATCAATACTGGTTGCCGGATTTGACAGATCAATGACCACCAACCCTTCACCTTCTTCGCCACGGCGGAAATCAACGCCCTGAATACTATAAGTGGGTACACTGGTGCGATCTTCGGTAGCTGCGGCCCCAACAATACTGGTCTTCCTTACTGTACTTCTGGCAACACCATCGCTCGCACCCACCAACAAAACAATGCTGCTTCCATCTATGCGGGTTTCATAGGGCGCCATTTTCAGCATATTCAGAATGACACGGGTACGATCTGACGTGCCCAACACCACTGCACTTCTGGCATTTTCGAAGGATAGTGCATACTTCTTTTGATCCAGTGCACTCGCTACACTGGGCAAGTCCAGCACTATTCTGGCCGGGTTATCTATCGTGTAACCCTCAGGAGCAGGAGGGGTATCGGAGAAGTCCATACGGACTTCGAAGCGGCCGCCTGGCAAAGTCGCAAAGCTGATATCCTCGAGCACCACCTCAGCCAATACCTGCGATGACAGGCCCAAACAGGCCAAACATCCGGCCAATACCAATATGCTCTTTTTCAGATAGCCTTTCATCTCAGTTTCCCCAAACCTCTCGATTAGTCTTTCTCATTCAGACCCAGGGTACGCGGACGCTCTACCCAGTTTCCTTTCCCGTCGGGAACAATTTCAATTACGTCTACCTTGGCATTCGATATGGCGGTGATCCGTCCGTAATTTTTTCCCAAATAGTTACCGACAGTAACCCGGTGGATCCCACCACTCCCGTCATTAATCAACGACCACATTTGCCCCTTCCTGGAAAGAATCCCCACCATGGATAACGCAGCAAAGTTGAAACTTTCGAGGTATTCTTTTTTCCGGTTTTCGCTGGGTGGCTCTACCGTGCTCTTACCGGCAACACTTTCCGCTGAACCAGCGATCAGCGGTGCATCGAAGGGGCTCCGCATAGCGATAGCCCCGTATCGAAAAGTTTTGTGAGAACGAAAAGTAGGTAGAGGCTCAATCTCCCCGACAGGACGCGACTTTATCTCTTGCATGTAATTTTGCAAATCGTTATAGCTTTTATCGCCAGAGCAACCCGATAGCAGAACACAGCCGGCAATCAGGAAAGTCAAACCTTTCAACTTGGTCATTTCCTAGTCTTCCTGTGTCTTGTAGCGGTAGGTTTTGGCTTGGATTTCCAGTGCCAACAGCCCCCCACTCCCTTTAGCTGACAGACTGTAGTCATGCAGAGTAACTATCCGTGGCAAGCCTGCCACACCACTGACAAAGGCACCCACATCATGATAACCACCCTCGGCAACAATTTTTATTGGCAACTCTACATAAAACTCCGCTGCCCGCTCGGGTTGAAGTGTAATACTGGAAATATTCAGGCTTGCACCATGGCCGATTTCCGTAATGTCCTCGAGCAACCCAGGCACTTCAGTATCACTTGGCAGCTGCGCCAGCAGGGCGCTAAAAAGCTTTTCCACTTCCGCCATCTGAATCCTGTATGCCTCAAGATTTGCAGCCTGGAATGCCTTTTGTTCAAAGTTGTTTTTTAACTTGACTTCCTGGGCTTTAGATTGCTCCAGCTGCACACCAAGATCCTTGACATGGAAGTAATAAGTACCGGCCAACACCAGGGAAAAAACAACGATCAACAACAGCACTCTGACAGGGAGGGGCCATACGCCAATGCTGTCAAAATCCAAGTCCGTGAAATCGAAATCCTTTAATTGCTGCAAGGAATCACTTAACGCCATCAGGTATCTCCCTCAGCAGTCTCGCTTGGAGACTCTTGCGCAACCGGTGTATTGACAATTTTGACTCTCATCTCAAACCGGCTTCCGTCCTCACCGAGGATGTCATTGGCTTGCACTTTGGTAAGGTTTGGCTCAGTGAATTTGTAGGAGGCATCAAGCTGACGCATCAGAGTGGAAACGCGGTTGTTTGACTCTGCATACCCTTCCAGTGAAACCTGATCATCCTTTCTGGTCATTTTGATGAAATAAACACCGTCAGGCACTGATCGAACGAACTCATCGTAAATTCTGACTATTTCCGGCCGGTTGCCCTGCAGCTCCTGAATTACCTCCATACGATCAAGCAGATCCTGGCGGCGCTTTTTCAGCTCTTTAATCTCAGTGACCTGTTTTTCAAGTCTGGCAATCTCGGTCTTCAGCAGAGAGTTTCTTTCATTTTGAGTCGCTATCTGGCTGGAGAGCATGCGATCCCAGCCGAATGCGCTGATCACTGCAGCAATCAGCACCACACAGATAAGTGTAATAAATTCTTTTTTCTTTTCTGCGCGAAGTGCTTCGCGCCAGGGAAGCAAGTTAATCTTGGCCATCTTATTCAAGCCCCCGCAATGCAAGCCCAGCGGCTATCAACATGGCCGGGGCATCGTTAGCCAATGCAACGGCATTCACCTTGTTGGACACTTCCATATCCGCAAAGGGGTTTGCAATCATCGTGGGCAATCCCAGCTTGCCCTCAATTTCCTCACGCAGCCCTTCCATCGCAGCCACGCCTCCCGCCAGGCTCACCTGGTCAATATAAT